>NZ_VRMC01000110.1:0-17033 GCF_008369905.1 Pseudonocardia sp. EV170527-09 | reverse complement strand
GCGGCGATCCTGCTGGAACCGGCCCTGGCCCTGTCGTTGGTGATCGGCGTCGGGATCCTGTCCTCGGCGACCGGGATCGCCGCACTGCTGGTCGGCGCCGGCGTGCTGCTGTCGTCGCTGTTCTGCCCCTGGGCGGTCTACAAGTTGCTGGCGTTCGTCGACCCGGCGACCGGCGCGGGCACCGAGCTGCGCTCCCTGCTGTCCCGGCCGCCGAACAGCAGCCACATGCCGGCGCCCGCGACGTCGGCGGCGGAGATCAACACGGCGCGGTTCGACGAGCACGCCCGCGCTCAGCGCGCGGCAGCGGAGCGGCCCGGTCTCGCCACCCGCGCCGCCGGTGCCGCGACGGCGGGGTATCAGCGGGTCGCCGCCGCCGGGGCCTACGCCGGGGCACGGCTCAACCAACAGGCCGCGCAGACCGGTGTCGGTCATCCCGGCGCGATCCTGCCCAGCCGGGCGGTCCCGGCACCGCGAACCCGCGCGACAGCCGGATCTGGCGGCGGCGCTGCGGCGGACGAGCCGCCGCCCTCGTCCCCACCGGCGCCGCCGGACGGGCCGTTGCCGGTGAGGGACCCGAAGGTCTCCGACGAGCAGGCACCGGAGTCCGGGCCGGACCGCGGCGCCACCGACGCTGATCGCCGTGACCGTGACCGTGACCGTGACCGTGAGCGCCGAAGCCGGCGGCCGGGGCCGGACCCGGCCGCGCCGGGTGACCGCCGACCACCCACACCCCCGCCGCCGGGGCAGCCGCGATCGGGCCGCACCGATCCACCTCGAGGAGGGCAGCGGTGATCGACAGCAGCTCGGTGCGCCGGTATCGGAATCTGCATCACCGCGAAGGCGCCGGGTGGATCGGTGGGCTGACCACTGCCCAGGCGGTGTGGATCGTCGGGGCGTGCGTGCCGGTGATCGTCGCGATCGCCGGGAACCACTGGACAGCCGCGCTCGGCTGGCTCGCGGCCGCTGCGGTGATCACCGTGTTGGTGACCGTCCCGGTCCTTGGCCGCCCCGCGGTGCGCTGGCTGGCGGATCTGATCATGTTCGGAACAGGAGTGATGATGGGCTGGTCTCCGTGGCAGTCCCGGGCGGCCGCCGGCCGTGTCGATGATCCGTCCGTCCCGGATCTGCCGGGGGTGTTGTCGCGGCTCGCGTTCCACGACGGGCCCCGCCTGTACGAGACGCGGTTGTGTCTGATCCAAGACAGTGTCGATGCCCGCTGGTCGGTCACCGGGCGGCTGACCCACTCCGGGGTCGCGATGGCGTCGCCGGGTGAATGCGAACAGCTGGCGTCCCGGTTCGGGGCGATGCTGTTGGGGTTGCGCGGGCGGGAGGTGATCGACCGGATCTCGCTGCTCGTGCGCACCGTCCCCGACGACGGCACTGACTACCGGCTCTGGCGGGCCACCCACGAAGTCGCCGACGCACCAGTGTTGACCCGGCAGATCACCGACGAGATCGACCGGGATGTCGCTGCGGTCTCGGTGCGCACGGAGCTGTTCGTGACGGTCTCGGGCACCGAGGCTGCGCTGCGGCGCCCGGCGAAAACCGCCGGGGGCGGTGTCGCCGGGCGGGCGTATGCGCTCTACCGGGTCCTTGACGGGGTCGCCGACGGGCTCCGCGCGGTCGGCGCCACCGACGTGACCTGGCTGACCTCGGCGGCGGTGGCCGAGACGATCCGGACCGGGTTCAACCCGGCCGCAGCCGCGCACCTGCGCCACCAGCACCTCACCCGCCCAGACCGCGACGGCGACGGCAGCGGCGGGGGCGGGGGCGGGTTGGCGTGGTCCCAGGCGGGTCCGGCGTTCGCGCCGGCCCCAGCGGCGCGGCACTACGCCCATGACGGGTTCGTCTCGGTCACCTACGCCGTCGGCCCACCGGTCGGCGGCACCACCTTCGGGTCGCTGGCCCCGCTGCTCGCGGTCCGGACCGCCGGCGAACGGCGTGCTCTGCAGATCCACTATGAAGTCCTCGACCGCGGCGAAGCCCGCCGCCACGTGACCCGGACCCGGTTCCGGGACACCGTCGTCGCCGACTTCAAAGCTTCCCGCGGGTTCCGCAGCAGCGCCGAGGACGAACACCGCCGCGCCGGCGGCCACGACCATGAACACGCCGTCGCCGCCGGACACGGCCTGGTCCGCTACACCATCGCCGCCGCGACGACCGTCCCCGCGGAGTGGAACATCGAAGACGCCGCCGCCGGCCTGGAGAACGCTGCCACCGACCACTTCAGCCTGATGCGCATCGAACTCGCCCAGGACGCCGCGTTCGCCGCCGCGGTCCTGCCCGTCGGCTACGGCCTGCCCGGCCTGCCGCAGCGCCGGTGGCACCGATGAACCCGCGCCCGCGCCTGGGGCTGCGGCGTGATCGTCGGGCGTCGCCGGTCTCACGCAGCACCGCGGAGCTGCTGACCGCATTCACCGACCTCACCCCCGACCAACTCGCCGCTGCCACCACCAACGACTCCGGTATCACCGCTGGTGATGTCGGGGAGCGGGGCATCGTGTGGAACAGCGCGCCGCGGCGCGGGTGGCGCCGTCACGGCCGGGGGTGGGCCCCGATCGACGCCGCCCGTCGGTTCCCGATCCACCGCGCCACCACCGATCAGATCGGTGGCCTGTTCCCGCTGCTCGCCGCGCACGGGGTCCCCCCGGTCGGCGCGAGGATGGGCTTCGACGCCGACACCGGCGGCTCGTTCTACGCCCACCCCGCCGACTGGGTGCTGTCCAAGCTGGTCACCAACCCGAACATGATGATCTTCGGTCAGCCCGGGCGTGGAAAGTCCTCCACGGTGTTGGCGTTCTGCCTGCGGTTGATGCCGTTCGGGTTCCGCACTCTGATCTCCGGCGATCGGAAAGGCGAGTACACCCCGGTCCTGCGTGCTCTGGGGATCGAACCGATTGTGCTCGGCGCGGGCTCACCGCGGCGGCTCAACGCCCTCGACCTCGGCCCGGTCCGGACCCGCTGGGTGGGCTGGGACACCACCCGCCGGCTCCGGGAGTTGGAGGTGGTGCTGGGCCGCTGGAACCGGCTGCTGCTCGCGTTGTCGGCGGCCCAGGGCTACCCACCGAACGTGACCGACGAGTACGTCCTGCACCTGGTGCTGCGCCGGCTCGTCGGCGCCGACGACACCACCTCCGGACTACGACCGGTCACGATCCCTCAGGTCACTCGCCTCCTCGCGGATCCGGACGAGCAGTTGTGGACCGATACCCGGTTCGCATCCCGGCGGGCGTTCCTCGACCAGCTCCGCCCCCTGACCGACGCATTGTCGAACCTGGTCGTTGGACCGCTGGCCGGGTTGTTCGACGAACCCACCAACTTCGACCTGGACTGGGACGCGCCGATCCAGTCGATGGACCTGTCGCGGCTGGAACCACTCGGCGACACCGCGATCACCGTGGCCCTGACCTGTCTGGGCATGTGGTCGGCCATGGCGTGTGACCTCCAGGACGACGGCGACATGCGGATCGTGGTCCGCGACGAGGTCTGGCGACAGATGGAACTCGGCCTGCGCGCGGTCAAAGCGATCAACGCCGACCTGCGCCTGTCCCGCAAAGAACGCCAAATCCAACTGTTGATCATGCATAAGCCCTCCGACCTGCGCGCGGTCGGCGCCACCGGATCACACGAAGCCGAGATCGCGCGGGACTTCCTCGCCCTGTGTTCGACGAAGATCCTGCTCGGCCAGCCGGAGATGATCTCCGGTGAGCTGTCCGAGCAGCTCGGGCTCTCCGCCGCCGAACAAGCGGTGATCACCGACTGGGCGATGCGCGCCCCAGGCCGGGCGTTGTGGAAGCTCGACAACGCCCCCGGGATGCGGGTGCAGACCATCCTGTCGGCCACCGAGAAAACAATCTTCGACACGGATGCGGGAATGCGAGGAAAGGCCACCACCGGGCCGGGGCAGCGGTGACGCGTCCGGCGCTCGTCGTCGCCGCGCTCGGGACGGTCACAGTGCTGCTGGCAGGCGTGGTGCTCGGTGTCGGAGTGCTCGGTGCGATCGGGCTCGGCCTGCTGGGCGCCCGGTTCGGCTGCGGGCCCGACGGGGGGCTCGGCGGCGGCCCGCAGACCGTCGATGGCACCTCGTGGAACGCCGAACAGACCGACAACGCCGCATCGATCGTCGCCCGGGTCGTGCAGCGTGGCCTGCCTCGCCGGGCGGCGGTCATCGCCCTCTCGACGGTGATCGTGGAATCGCGGCTGGTCAACGTGACCCATGGTGACCGCGACAGCCTCGGGCTCTACCAGCAACGCCCGTCACAGGGATGGGGAACACCCGCTCAAGTATTGAATCCGGTCGCTGCGACCGACACCTTCCTCGACCGCCTGATCGGGCTGCCCGGATGGATCGCATTGCCCCCAGGACAGGCTGCCCAAGCTGTTCAGCGCTCGGCGTTCCCCGACCGTTACGCCCCGCAAGAACCCGCCGCGGCGGCGTTGGTCGAGCGCTTCTGGACCGGCCCCGACAACCCGGCGCTGACGCCCGGTGCAGCCCCACCGGGTGCAGCGAACGCCCAGCTCGTCAGCCAGGTCTATGCCTGCCCGGACACCGGCGGCGCCGGTGTCCCGCTCCCACCCGGCGAGGTCGACCCGACGCGTCTGCCGCCCGGGTTCATCCCACCCGCCGATCCGGTGCAGCGGGCCGCGGTCGGCTACGCCCTGGCCCAGCTCGGCAAACCGTATGTCTGGGGTGGGAAAGGGCCGAACGGGTTCGACTGCTCCGGGTTGATGCTCGCCGCCTGGGCGCACGCCGGGGTCCCGATCCCCGCCGGGACGGTCAGCCAGAAACACGCCGGCACCAGCGTGCCGATCGTACAGATCGCGCCCGGTGACCTGGTGTTCATCCCCGGCAGCCTCGGCAGCGAGACCCATCCGCGGCACAACGGCATGTACGTCGGCCACGGCCTGGTCGTCAACGCCTACGACACCTCCCAGGGCGTCATCTTGCAACCACTCGCCGACTGGGCCGACGAGGTCACCCACATCCGCCGCGTCCACCAGTCCGCCCCGGGACCCGGAACGTCGAACACGACACGAGCAGCGCCATGAGCAGTGACCGAAAACGTTCCACGGAATCCGCCCGCGCCGCTCCATTCGGAAGAGAAATGCGGTAGGATGGCCACACTCTCCGACGATCTCCGGAATGGGGGCGTCTCCACCCTTGACGTGATAAGGATGTCGAACCGACAGCTATGGCGAGATTTTACACTTTCCGGTGGTGCGGCGACCTGGATGGTCGCGACGCCGCCGAAACCGTCGAATTCGCTATTGATCGCCGCCGTTACAGTATTGATTTGAGCAGTGAGAACGCGGCCCGGTTACGGGCGGTGTTGGCCGAGTATCTCGCGGCGGCCCGCGTCGTCGGCCCTCCGGTCGGCAACCGGGCCGCGACGATCTCAGCGACTTCTCGGGCACCGGGGACCCCGAGACTCCCCGCCCCCCCAGCTGTGGCAACTCCGAGCCCGCAGAAGCAGGTGCCTGCGGCTACTGCGACGACACCAGTGTCGACTTCTGCGTCGTCGTCAGCGGTGGTGGTGGATCGGTGGCAGGTCGAGGCGATGCGTCAGTGGGCCCGGCGTCATGGCTATGAGGTGCCGTCGAAGGGGCGTCTCCCGGACCGGGTCGTCGCGGCCTATCACCAGCAGGCCGGATCACGCCGGATCAACATCCGCACCGCCTGACCCCACCCGACCACCTGGTTCTGGCCGATTTTGTCGGTCGGCACCGGAAAAGGCTAGGAAGCAGACAAGTATGGATGCCGACGCAGGCCCGGTGTCAGATCCGGTGCCGGACCCACCGCCAGAATCGACACCGACACCAGATCCGGGGCTGGATGTGGTGACGGATTTGTTCAGTGATGATCCTGATGTGGCGCGGCGCCGGACAGTGGCGGCGATGGTCGCGTTGTCGGAGCAGGAACTGTCGGATTACGACCGTCGGGCGGTCGCGTCGGTACTGGATGGCACGTTCAGCGATGACGACGCTCGTCGGGTCGCGGGGCGGGTGCAGCTCGCCGACGGCTATCTCACTGACCCGCAGGTCACCGCCGAGACCGACCAGCAGATGACGCTGCTGCTGCTGGAGAAGGCGCTCCGGCTGACCGCGCTCAGGGGCTGGCATGTGTGCTGGCGGGGCGGGGGTGGCGGGGACACCGAGCAGGAGCGGATGATCGCCGAGCGGCGGGTCATTCTCGGTTCCTACGCCACAGACGACGCCACGGCCACCGCAGTGGAGAAGATGACGTTCGATCCACGTGGGGTGTCGGTGACCTACCTGGCCACCACCCGCTGCACCACTGACGCCGACACCACCGGCACCGGTGCCGCGGGTGCGGACCCCAGCAGTGCCGACAAGATCCCGGCCGACGGCGGCACCGGGCGCACCTCTGGCGATGCTGCGGGCGGCGGGACTGCGGTCTTGTCGCCGTCAGGGCCGCAGCGGCGGTCGTGGTGGCGGTGGTTCGGCCGGCGCCGCACGTGACGCACGGGCCGCCGGCCTGGGCCGAGCCCTACCTCGGCGCGATCATCGGCACCCTCACCGCTGCTGGCGCCGTGTTCTGTGTCGAGGCCGCCGCGGTCGTGACCGGGCTGCTGACCGGAGCACCCCGGCTGCTGCTACTCGGCGCCGGCGACCTCTACGACGCGATCGGGCGGCTACTCGGGATGCCTGCTCGGCCCGGGTCCACGACCGCGTACCTGTCCGCGCACGCCGCCCTGTATCAGGCCTGCCTCACCGGTGCTGCCGCGTTCCTAATCATCGGGGTCCCCGTCACCGTCGCTGTCGCCCGACGGCGGCGCCGCAGCCGCCGCGCACGAGCAGTGCAGGTCACGCCCCAGTCCGGCCTGGTACGCGCCGCTATGGCCCGGGTCACACCTGCTGTGGCGGGTCACGCCACCCGTGCCGACATCCGTGACGAGCTCTCGATCGCTGCGTGCCGCGACTCAGCAGCCCGGACCCGGCCCCAGATGAGTCCGGCCCAGATCCGGGCCGCCGCACCCGGCGAGGTCGGTATCCCGCTGCCCTACACCGCTGGTGGGCAGCTGTGGGCGCCGTTTCTCAACCCGACCGGCACGATCGCGCCCACCCAGAGCGGGAAATCGCGACGGTGGCTGTGCCAGATCTGCATCGACGCGCCCGGCGCGATGCTGTGCTCGACCACGAAACCCGACCTGCTCGAACTGTCCGCGCTCGCTCGCACCCGGCGGCCGTCGGCGGGCCCGGTGCTGGTGTTCGACCTGACCGGTACCACCACCTGGCCGGCCCAGCTGCCGTGGTCACCGCTACACGGCTGCCGTGACCAGCAACAGGCCTGGGCCACCGCGAAACGCCTCGTCAACGCCGCAGCGACCAGCATCGAAGCCGGTGGGGGTCGCGGCGCCGGGAACGACCGCGTCTTCCGACAACGCGCCATCGGCGTCGTCGGCGCCTACCTGCTCGCCGCCGCTCACGCCCCCACCAGCAGCGAAAACAGCAGCACGGGGCTTGAGCGAGTCGCGGCCTGGGCTGCCGACCGGGCTGCCGCCCGGGAGGCGGTCACCATCCTCACCAACCACCCCGCCTACCGCCATCTCGGGGCCGCGCTCAACGCCGAACTGGCCATGGTTGCCGAGACCGCCGACGCAGTCTGGCTTTCCGTCCGCCGCGCCTTGGAGCCGTTCTCCGATCCCCGTATCCACGCGATGTGCACCATCGACCCCGCCCACTCCTACGACGTCACCACGTTCATCGCCGCCGGGGGCGCGCTCTACCTGATCGCCGAGGAAGACGATGTGGCCGCCATCCCGATCCTGACCACCATCGTCGACGAATGGATCGCCGCCGCCCGCGCGCTCGCCCTGACCCGGCCCGGGCGGCGACTCGATCCACCCGCCACCGCAGTGCTCGACGAACTGCCCTCCGCGACACCCGTGCCCGGCCTGCCCGCCAGCCAGGCCGACTCCGCCGGCCGTGGCGTCCTGATCCATTGGGCCGCCCAGTCCCGATCCCAGCTCGACACCGTCTACGGCAACCGCGCCCGCGACCTCATCGAGAACTCCACCGTGTTCATCGTCTGGGGCGGTATCAAAGACGACGACACCCTGTCCTGGCTCTCGAAAATCATCGGTGACCGTGTCCAGAACCGGCACACCCACCCCACCAGCGGCCTACTCACCGGGGACCGGGCCGGGAGCTACACCACCGAACGCGTCCCCATCTACACACCCGCCGACATCCGCACCCTGCCCCGCGGCGAGGTGCTGGTCATCTACCGACACCTACTCGTCATCCGCGCCACCACCATCGACGCCTACCAACGAGCCGACGCCCACCAACTCCGCGCCGACGTCACCACCATCGAAAACGGAGACATCCCCATCGACCCACACGGCTATCCGACACACCGCAGATGACCTGCCCCCGTCGACTGGGGGGTCTGCAGATCGTGGGAGTGGGGCGTAAGGTGCCCGGCGCCGGGTAGCGGCGGCCCTTGCCTGCGCTGCCGCTACCCGGACCACCCGCCCCACCCCCGACAGACAGCTCGTCAACCGCCGGTTGACGATTCGGTTTCTTCCTGTTGGCGGCGACCGAGATCCTCCGCGCGGGCCCGGTCGAACCACGGCGACCAGTCCTCGACCCGCAACACCCGACCGGGATCAGCGCCCGCGGCCCGGTGCTCCGGGCGGTCACAGAACCCGCCGCGGGCAGCGTCTTTCCCGTCGAATGCCGCGTAAGCGTGCGGAACCCAACGGGTGTGCCACTCCGCTGCCTGAAATCCCGACCCGTGCGGGCCGTAAGCTTGACGATGCGCGGCATGCAACCACGACCAGGTCTCCCGGCCCCACACGTGCATCGGCCAACACCCCGGAACCTGCCGCAACGTCGGCGACAACGTCGGCATCGCGACCCGAGCCACCCACTCCCCCAGCTCATCCCACGCCGCCGCGGCCTGCACCGCTGTCAACGATGGCCAGCACACCGGCCGCAGCCCACCCGCCGAACCCGCACCACCCGCCGCAGCACCACTCACGTTTTCAAGCTGGACGACCCGATCCCCCAACTCCGCGACCACCCCGGCCACCCGCTGTAGATCAGCACCTAACGACGCCACCGCAGCAGCAGCAAAATTCTCGGGACTGTTCATTTTCTGGCTATTTCCGCAGCGATCCGGTTACGGATTGTGGAGGCGAGTTCGGGTTGTTCGGCGAGTTCGGTGAGCAGGGCTCGGATGACAACAGCAGCGGGGAGGGTGGGGAGGCCGAGTTGTTCGGCGAGGGTTTCTCGGTGCTGGCGGAAGTGCCTGTGGTCAAGTGGGGACAGGTCGACGGTGATCCGCACCGGTTTCGTACGTACGGGCATTGTTGGCACGTCAGTCGCTGCAGCAGGTGTCGGCATGGCGGGAACCTCCGGTGGCGTGACTGGCTCGGAGTGCTCTGCGGGGCCGGGGGTCCGGTTCGCGGCGCGGGTGGCTCGGGCCCGGAGCTGGTCAGCAGTAGCCATTACCAACCACCTCGCTGAGCAATTTCGTCGGCTGCGTCGCGAACGGCGGTGTCCTCAGCGCGCAGGATGACGGGACCGCCGATGGCTTGGGCGTAGCGTTCGGCAAGAGGTATCACCGATCGGCAGGAGTGGCGACCGGAGGCGGCGAGGAGGTCTCGGTAGACCGTCGATGATGTGGTGTTCGCACGAACCCGGTTCCACAGCACTGACACCACTACTGGTTGTGTCCGCAATGGTTCGACCTCGTCGAGTGCCCCCCATACCGCAGGGAGTACGTCCCACTCCGATGCTGTGGGGGCAAGTGTGACTACGACATCAGTCGCCGCGCGCATCGCGCTGTAGACGATGCCGCGTTGTAGCTCCAGCGGCGGGGTGTCGATCACGACCACATCGAATCGGTCTTGATTCACGATCCCGGATAGTTCCGCGTGCAACTTGTTCGTGGCCAGCCCGAACACAGGGATGGTCCACTCACCGTCCTGCGCCCACCGCGTCAGGGTGCCCTGTGGGTCAGCGTCCACCGCGATCACTCGCCTCCCCGCGCTAGCCCATGCGTGCGCGAGTAGGCCAGCACCGGTCGATTTCCCGCTGCCACCTTTGAGGTTGGTGACGGTCACGACCCGCAAGCCAGGCAAAGAAACCACGCCACACACACTAGCCGTGTTGCAGGGGTGCCGTGTTGCAGGGGTGCCGTGTTGCAGGGGTGCCGTGTTGCAGGGGTGCCGTGTTGCAGGGGTGCCGTGTTGCAGGGGTGCCGTGTTGCAGGGGTGCCGTGTGCTGGGATCGTGGACTCTCAGTCGGTGAAAGGTGCTGACAGTCGGTGAAAGGTGCTGACACCGTCGGTCGGGCCACCCCGGCGGCTACGACGCGGGGGAAGAAGATCAACGGCCGTAAGCGACACATCGTGACTGATGCACTCGGGCTGCTCATCGTCGTCATGGTCACCAGCGCAGCCCTTGCAAGATCGTGACGGTGGCCGACTGGTACTGGAGCGGGCGAAGATGACGATGCCCTCGATCGTGCTGGTCTGGGCTGATGGCAGCTACGCCGGGAAACTCCTGACGCTGGTCCGCCACCGGTTCCAGATCCTGGTGGAGATCGTCACACGCACCGACACACGTCCCACCTTCGAAGTCCTCCCCACGCCGGTGGGTCATCGAACGAACGAACTCCTTGGCTCCTGGCAGGCCCGCCGCCTGGCCCGCGACTATGAACGCCTGCCCGACGCGCACGAACGCCGCAGCAGCTGCACCTGATCCGCAACTCACTGCGCTTGACGCATCTGTGCAGGTCACAGCCCCGCAGGGGGCCGTCCGCAGCGGGCGGTTGCTGGGGCTGTCCGAGGCCGAGCGGGCCACGATCGGCGATTGGGCCATGCACGCCCCCGGCCGGGCACTGTGGAAGCTCGACAACGCGCCCGGGATGCAGATTCAGACGGTCCTGTCTCCCACTGAGAAGTCGATCTTCGATACCGACTCCGGTATGCGTGCCCGCGCCCGGACCGCCGCGGCCGACCCCGACGACGCCGCCATCACCGCCGACGCCGGCGATGATCCGGCGTGAGTCGTCCAGTGCTGGTGGCGGGCGGGGTCGGGCTGTCGGTGCTGTTGCTGGTGACCTGTGCCGTCGGCGGGTTAGCGGTGCTGGCCGCGCTCGGGATCACCGGCGGCCGGTTCGCGTGCGGACCCGATGGGGGACTCGGCGGCGGCGCGCAGACCGTCGACGGCGTCGAATGGTCTGCTGAGCAGACCGACAACGCCGCCACGGTCGTCGCCCGGGTCGTCGACCGTGGCCTGCCGCGGCGCGCGGCGGTGATCGCGCTCTCGACGGTGATCGTCGAGTCCGGGCTGGTCAACGTGGCTCATGGTGACCGCGACAGCCTCGGGCTGTATCAGCAACGCCCGTCCCAAGGCTGGGGCAGCCCCGCCCAAGTATTGAATCCGGTCGCTGCGACCGACACGTTCCTCGACCGCCTGATCGGTGTGCCCGGGTGGATCGCGCTGCCACCCGGACACGCCGCCCAGCAAGTTCAGCGCTCGGCGTTCCCGGACCGTTACGCCCCCCAGGAACCCGTCGCGGCGGCGTTGGTCGAGCGCTTCTGGACCGGCCCCGACAACCCGGCGCTGACGCCCGGTGCAGCCCCACCGGGTGCAGCGAACGCCCAGCTCGTCAGCCAGGTCTATGCCTGCCCGGACACCGGCGGCGCCGGTGTCCCGCTCCCACCCGGCGAGGTCGACCCGACGCGGCTGCCGCCCGGGTTCATCCCACCCGCCGATCCGGTGCAGCGGGCCGCGGTCGGCTACGCCCTGGCCCAGCTCGGCAAACCGTATGTCTGGGGTGGGAAAGGGCCGCACGGGTTCGACTGCTCCGGGTTGATGCTCGCCGCCTGGGCACACGCCGGCGTCGGTATCCCGGCCGGGACGGTCAGTCAGAAGAACGCGGGCACCAGCGTGCCGATCGGACAGATCGCCCCCGGGGACCTGGTGTTCATCCCCGGCAGCCTCGGCAGCGAGACCCATCCGCGGCACAACGGCATGTACATCGGACACGGCCTCGTGATCAACGCCTACGACAGCACCACCGGCGTCGTCCTGCAACCACTGAGCGAGTGGGCCGACGAGATCACCCACATCCGCCGCGTCCACCAGCCCGTCCCGGGACCCACACCGCCGGCCCCGGACCTGCAGGCGGCCGCCCCGTGACGCACACGACCGAACACCCGCCCACACGACCAGACAGAAACCCACGAGACCGGACAGCCGTGACAGCAGTGACAGCAGTGACGACCGGCCAGGCCACCGGCCACCGACCCGGCCGCGGCCCCGGCCACCCCGGTCGCGGTGGGCCGGCACCGTCATGCGGGACGATCGACCCCGCTACTGCCCGTTTCCGGCCCGAAGGACACCATCCTGCCTGCTCGTGCTGTTCTTGTCCGGCTGTCCTGCTGTGGCCTGTCCTGGGTCGGAGCCGACCGCGCCCACTGCTGTGCCCGCTTCGGCGGCTGCGGGGCGGTGTTCGACACACCCGAGGTGTTCGACACCCACCGGACCGCGGCCACCACCAGCAGCGGTCTCACCCGCTGTCTGGATCCGGCCGGCCTCGACCTGGTCGTGACGAAGAACGGGATCTGGACCCGCCCAGGCCCCTGAACTCAGCCCGTCGCCCCGGTCACCGACCCGGACGCGGCGAGCTCGGCGAGCAGCACCGGGTCACCATCGGTGATCTCGGTCAGATCGGCGATGGTGAGGCCCAGCCACCCGGCCACCACCGCGACATCGCCCGTGATCTGCGGTATGGGTGCGGGCAGCACCACCCGCACCGCCGACGACAACACCCACCCCGCCGACCCACCAGCACCACCGGCACCAGGATCGGCCCCGGCCCCGAAATCGACGCCGAGATCGAGATCGGGGTCGGCGGCGAGGGTGACCACGACCGTCGGCGACCCGACCAGTGCTCGTCCCCGCCCCGACGGCGGCGGGGACGGGTGGCGGCGCGGTGGGCCGTGCGGGGCGGGTTCGAGCAGCACCACGTAGTGCCGCGACGAGCCGCAGGACTGCCAGAACGACCGGGCCACCCTCACACGACCACCGACGATCGCCGACCACACCACCCGCGCCACCCCACCGTGCCCGGCCAGCTGCGCCTGCGCCTGCGCCTGAGCGCAGGCACCGTCGAGCTCGCCGCGCGCGCGTTCCCGCGCCCGGAACGTCGGATCCCGCTCAGCCCGGCGCCGCCGCACCCTCGCCTTCCGCGACGTGTCCATTCCGACGACTTTACGACCCGACACCGACAGCAACGGCCGCGGATCAGCGCGAAGAACGGGATCGGGGTCGATGCGGCCGTGCATTTCGGTCTGCAACCGCCCCGCGCGGACCGCGCACTCGATAGAATCCCTTTCCGGGGGAATCGGTGGCCGGGCCCGGCGACAGCTCTGTAGCTGCTATGTGACGTGTACTTGTTTGTGTCGCGGGAAAGGATGGGTGTCCGATGGATGAGGACCCGGTACCGGATCGGGATCTGGATCTGGATGTGCTGACGGATTTGTTTGATGATTCCCCGGATTCGGTCCGGCGCCGGACTCTCGTGGCGTATGTGGCCTCCACCGAGCAGCGGTCATCGGATGCTGACCGGCGAGCGGCGGAGGCGGTGCTGGATGGCACGTTCAGCACCGATGATCTTCGGCGGGTGTGTGAGCGGTTGGGTATCGCCCCGGGTTATCTGACCGTGCCGGCGGTGACGCGGGTGGTGGACCAGCGGGTCACCGCCCGGCTTCTGGCAGTCGCGGTCACGCTGACCGGGGTCGCGATGACCGGGGTTTCTCCGGCTGCACCCGGAGAAGGCGCCCGTGGTGGGGAGGGGGTGCTCGTCCGTCGGCGGGCGATGCTCGAGGCCCACACGGTGGACGGTCGCGTCGGGATGATCGGTGGTATCCGGATCGACCCACGCGCGGTGTCGGTCACCCAGCTCACCGAGCTCGCCGAGTGCTTGCCGATCGACGATTTCGCCCCGGACGCCCCGGACGCCCCGGATGAGCTGGGCAGTCCGGTGATCGGCACCGCCACGAAGGCTGCCCTCCGCGGTGTCATCGGGGCCGCCGACGACGAGCAGTCTGGGGTTCCCCAGCCGCGGTCGCGGTGGCGGTGGATGTTCCGGTGACCCGTGCGTCGGCGCCGCTGCCCGAGCAGTACCTGCGGGTGGTCGTCATGACGGTGTGTGGTGTGGTCGGTGTCGGGTCGGTGCAGGTCGCGACGGTGCTGACCGGGGTGGTCACGGGCGCGTCCCGGCTGATGTGGCTTACACCGGCTGACGGTCCTGCCGTGGTCGGGATGGTGTTCGGGATTCCTGGGTTCGCGCCCCGACCACCAGTACCGCGGCGAGTGTGCTGGTGAAGTCCCGGGTTCGGGGCTGGCGGCGCCCGGGCGGGCATGCCGATGCAGCGCAGATCCGGGCGGAGTTGTCGGCGGCGGCGGTGCGGCGGTCCGTGGAACGGACGCGGCCGTCGCTGTCGGTGACTCAGCGCCGCGTCGTGGCACCGGTCGAGTTGGGTTTCCCTCTGCATCGGTATCGGAGCCGGCCGTTGTACGGGTCGTTCGTGAACTTGACCGGGACGGTGGCGCCGACGCAGTCGGGGAAGTCGCGGAAGGATCTGGTGCACAAGGTCCTCGACGCGCCCGGGCCGTTGTTGTGCTCGACGACGAAGCTGGACCTGGTCGAGTTCGCGGCGTTGTCACGGTCCCGGCGGCCAGGGGCGGGCCCGGTGATCGTCTATGACGCAACCGGGCGTCTGCAGTGGCAGTGCCCGCTGCGGTGGTCGTTGATCGACGGGTGCGACGATCAGCAGGAAGCGGCCCGGCGAGCGTACACGCTGGTCGAGGCCGCAGCGTTGCGGGTCGAGGCCGGTGGCGCGGGCGGGGCGGGTAACGATCGGGTGTTCCGCGAACGCGCGGTGGTGGTGCTGACTGCCTACCTAGCCGCCGCAGCGGTCTCGGGATCGACGGTCGATGACATCCGGGCGTGGGCGACCGAACCGGTGTCACCGGACGACGCAGCCGCCGGAGCGGGCCCGGCGAGTGTGGGCGGCCGAGCAGGACCGCGCCCGCAGGTGCGGCAGCCGGCGGACCCGGCGCCGGTGACGATCCTGCGCCACGCCGGGCGCACGGAAATGGCGGCGAACCTGGCCGCGGAAATGGCGTTGGATCCCCGGACGGCGTCGGCGGTGTGGATGTCGGTCCGCCGAGTCGTCGGCGCCTGGACCGACCCGCGGGTACGGCAGTTGCTGAGCCCACCACCGGGCGGCGGGTTGGACGTGCGCGCGTTCATCGCCCAGGGCGGCTCGCTGTTCCTCACCGCGGACCAGCAGCATGCCGCGGACGCGGTGCCGGTGCTGACCGCGCTGGTCGAGCACTGGCTCCGCACCGCCCAGGACCTGGCCCTGGACTACCCGGCCCGACGGCTCGACCCGCCGGTCACCGTCGTGCTCGACGAACTCGCCAACGGCACCCCCGTTCCCCGCCTGGCCGAGGTCATCTCCGACGCCGCCGGCCGCGGCGTCGCGATCCACTGGGCCGCCCAATCCCTCGCCCAACTCGAACGCTTGTTCGGCCCGGTGGGATATCGGGAAGTGTTGGACAACACCACGACACTCACCGCGTGGGGCGGGATCAAAGACGACCGCACCTTGCACTGGCTTTCCGAGCTGTGCGGCACCTATGACCGGACACGGACCCAGAGTCATTCCGAGGGCACGTTCGCCCCGCACCGGCACAGCTACAGCAGCGAGACCGCCCCCGTGCTGCGGCCCGGGCAGATCCGGGAACTACCCGCCGGGAAAGTCCTGGTCCTGCACCGCGGGATGCGCTGTTTCCTTGCCGACACCGTCGATGTCACCGACCGACCCGACTACGCCGAGGTCGCCGCGGACGTAGACATCATCCGGGCCGGGACCGCGGTCCCGATCGACACCCACGGCCACTCGACGATCCCCGGCCCCAGCACAGGTACCGGGGCGGGTCGTGGCTGAGCCCGGTGCCGCTGACCAGGCCCACGATGCCGTCCTGGCTCGGCTCGATGCCCGGATCCGCCAGCACGACGACCGGATCGCCGAGCTGGCCGGCGCTGTCGGTGAGACTGCGGACCTGCTCGCCCAGGTCGTCCCGCGTCTGGACCGCCTCGACACCACCAGCACCGAGACAGCCGGGGCCGCAGGGAACACCGGCCCGGACTCTGATGCCGCGCCACTCTGTCCTGTCCGGTGGGAACGACTGACCGCCGACCAGGCCGAACGGGAATGGCGACGCCTCGCCGACTGGGTCGCCGAGGTCCTCGGCCCGTGGTACGACATCCGCCGCAGCACCCTGCCCGACTGCTGGGCGCTGCACCCACCCGTCGTTCGGCGCCTGTCCGCCCTGCACACTGCCTACGACGCCGCCTACACCGGACCCTCCGCCGGCCCCGGCGCCGTCGTCTACTGGCACGATCGGTGGCTGCCCCACACCCTCGACCTCATCACCCAAGAAGAACCTCGACCCCCCACCCAGGCGGCCCGGACCGGGACCGAACACAACTGCGCCCCCGGCCGCCACCACGGTGCCGCCGCCGACGGCACCCCCCCCTGACCACCGACGGGCGCCCGGTCGCTGCGGCCCCGACCCGCCTGGCCACCGACCACGACACCCACACTCGCCGCGCCACCCCCGGCCAGCCCATCCCACTTGCCGCCGATCCCATCCACCCCGACCACTGGACACCGTTCTGGCACCACGCCATGACCACCGACCTCGAACGTCGCCGCCGACAAACCGACCGACGCTGACGGGGGACGGGGAGGGCCTGTGCAACGAACGGTGGTTCCGGCCCGACACGCCGGACCTCAGCGTCCGGCGGGATGGGCACTGTGAGTGATGACATCAGACCCTATGGGCTCTGCTGAGAACGAGACGGGTTCGGGTCGGCGGTTCTCGCCCGAGCAGGCCGCCGCAGCGGCGATGGTGGCCGACGCCCGAGCGCGGGGGCTGGAACTGACCGGCCCGGACGGCTTGTTGAAGCTGTTCACC
>NZ_VRMC01000010.1:0-88816 GCF_008369905.1 Pseudonocardia sp. EV170527-09 | reverse complement strand
AGGACAGAGCACTGTCCCCGGTCCCGGCAGCCGTGTCATGATCGCGCCCGGGCCAACGACACGTCAGGTCGTCCATCAACCGACACCACAGCCCGTCCCCGGACACTCGGTATGCGCGAGCAATGCTGGGCGGCGACGCCTTCCTGGCTCCCGAGCACAAGGTCGTACTGATCGAGGATGCCGATCGAGCACGAAAGACGGGCCGGCCCGCGGTGCAGAATCCCTACCTCGGCCTGCGCAACTACACCGACAACCTGCTACGGCACGGATTCACCGACGCCGACATCGACGGATCGGGCAGCGACGCACTCATCGACGCCCTGGTCGCCCACGGCTCCCCCCAGACGATCAACGCTCAGCTCGACGAGCATCTCGCCGCCGGCGCCGATCACGTCGGCATCCAGATCGTGGCCGAGGACCCCACCACCTCACCCGTGCAGGCCCTCCGCGTCCTGGCCGAGCACCGTCACACCTCAGGTAGCTGAGGCAGGAGGTCGCCATGGGAACGATGGACGAGCTGATCAACTCGATGGTGGTCGATGAGCTCCGCTCTTCGCTGAGGACGGTCGATCCGACGCTTGAGTGTTCGGCGTTGACGCGGGCCCGTACGGCCGTGGCGGGAATGCGGCTGCGGGCGAGGGTCGACCTCGTTCGCGACGCGTTGCTCACGGATCTCCCTGACGGTTCTGCTGCAGCAGAGCGCATCGTGGACGCCCTCCTCTCCGTGCCGGAGTTCGCGGGATGGATGATCTGGCCCGCCACGGAGTTCGTCGCCACACGAGCGTTGCAGGACGGGACGACGGCCGCTTTCGACGCGGGCATGGCACTGCTCGCCCGGCTCACCACTCGACTCAGTAGCGAATTCGCGATCCGCGACATGCTCATCGCTCGGCCGGAACGGGCGATCCGCGCCATGGAGACCTGGACCGGCCATGACAACGAGCATGTTCGGCGACTGGCCAGCGAGGGCAGCCGTGCCTACCTGCCCTGGGCGAAACGCGTCCCGTGGCTGATCGAGAATCCCGATGCCACCCGGGGGATTCTGGACGCGCTCTACTGCGACCCGGCCGAGTACGTGCGGCGGTCGGTGGCGAACCATCTCAACGATCTCAGCCGGGTCGATCCCGCCGTGGTCACGCGCACGGCTCGCGTCTGGGCCGAGAGCCCCGATGCACACACACCCTGGGTGATCCGCCACGGCCTGCGCACCCTGGTCAAGAATGCCGACCCGGAAGCACTGGTGTTGGTCGGGTACTCGGGTGACCGCGTGCACGTCGATCGTCCACAGATATCGAACACCGTCGTGCGCATCGACGAGGATGTGCTGACCTTCACCGCGGTCGTCACCAACGAGGACGACACGAGTGCTGCCGTCGCGATCGACTACTCGATAGGGTTCCAGCGCGCGAACGGGACCGTCAGCCACAAGACGTTCAAGCTCACGTCGCGAAAGCTGGCGCCCGGTCAGAGCATCACCGTGGCGAAGACGCATTCGTTCCGCCGCATCACGACCCGTGCCTACTACCCCGGTCGCCACGTCGTCACCGTGCAGGCCAACGGACGGCGCTCACCGGAGGCGGAGTTCACCGTCGTCGACGTCGGCGACACCGTGGCGGCCACACCGACACTCACCCATGGTCCGCGACCACGCGGGAAGGAGAGACCAGATGCCCTTCACACTGGACCCGGAGGTCGCGGCACTCCTGGCGGCGGCGGGACCGCAGGCTGAGCTCCCTACGACCGTGCGCGGCGACGCGATCAGCTTGCGGGAGATCGGCAACAGGAACCTGGCTCTGGCCGACACGACGGCACCGGAGGCGCCGAACGTCGAGCGTGAGGACATCGATGTCCCCGTTCCCGACGGCACGTCGATTCCGGCCCGCTGGTACGCCAAGGCCGGCTCCGACCCCGGGTCCGCCGTGGTCTACGCGCATGGCGGTGGGATGATCTGCGGATCGGTGGCGGTCTATGACCGGCTCGTCGCGAGCTACGTCGAGAAGAGCGGCGTGCCCTTTCTGTCGGTCGACTATCGGCTGTCACCGGAGTATCCGGGCACAACCCTCGTCGACGACACCCATGCGGCGTTGAAGTGGTTGATCGCGCACGCGACCGAACGCGGTGTCGACCCGCATCGCGTCGCCATCATGGGAGACAGTGGCGGCGGTGGTGTCGCGGCGGGAGTTGCCGTCGCCGCCCGCGATGCCGGCACGCCGCTCGCGATGCAGATCCTCGTCTATCCGATGCTGGACGACCGCAACACGAGCGCGGACCCGCAGCTGGCGCCCTTCGTCGGTTGGACGTGGGACGACAACTACACCGGCTGGCACGCTCTGCTGGGCGACGACATCGGCACGGAGGAGGTGTCGCCCTACGCGGTGCCGGCGCGTATCAGCGACTACCGAGGGTTGCCCCCCGCGTTCGTGGACTGCGGTGAGCTGGACATCTTCCGCGACGAGAGCGTGGCCTGGGCGTCCAGGCTGTGGGCGGCCGGCATCTCGTGCGAGCTGCACATCCGCCCCGGATCCGTGCACGGATACGACCGGCTCCCGAGCGAGACGGCGATCGCGTCGGGAGCGTGGGCAGACCGGCTCCGCGTCCTCGGCACTCTCTGAACCGCGTTTCGTCAGGCGTGCAGCTCAGAGCAGTCGCCTCGGGCGATCTGGGCCCGACACCGATCTGGGCCCGAAACACTGTGTCGTAGCGCCTTCGTCGGGCCCACCGTCGGGCGACCGTGGTCGGCACCCCGCCACCCGGTCGGTGATTGTCACCCGTGGGCTGCCGGCACCGGGGGCGCCGGAAGCCCGCCCGGGCCTGCCCGGCGCAGGGCGCGGGGCGACTCGCCGAACCAGCGCCGCGCCGCCCGCGACAGCGCGGACTGCTCGGCCAGCCCCACCATGGCCGCGACCTGCGTGAACGGCAGGTCGGTCCGCAGGATGAGCCGCTCGGCGGTGTCCCGACGCGCCTCGTCGACGACGGCCTCGAAGGTCGTGCCCTCGGCCGCGAGGTGGCGCTGCAGGGTCCGCGGGTGCACCCGCAGCAGCCGGGCCACCGACCCGATGCGCACCGGCCCGGTGCCCAGCGACCGGTCGACCGCCGCCCGCACCCGGTCGGTGACGGTGCGGCCGGGGCGCGCGAAATGGGTCTCCAGGTACTCGATCGCGATGACGCGGACGGTCTCGTCCCCGCCGGCCACCGGCCGTCGCAGCAGGTCGCCGGGCACCCGCAGGACCGCGGCCGGCCGGTCGAAGCGGACCTCGGCCCCGAAGAACTCGCGGAACCGCTCCGGGGCCGGTGGCGCCTCGTGCGGCAGGTGCACCGAGCGCAGGCCGTAGGGCCCGCCGGCCAGCAGGCTCACGATCCGGTGCAGCACCCCCGTGCCGAGGTCGGCGACCTGCGGCGGGAGCGGCTCGGTGCTCCCGTACGCCACGCCGGTCACCCCCGGCACGCCCTCCGGGTCGGGCACCGCGCCGACGGTCAGCACCGGGCTGTGCACGTAGAGGTAGCGCGAGGCGCAGTCCAGGGCTGCCCCCAACGTCGGGGACGCCTCGACGGCGACGGCCAGCGGGCCGAGGATCTCCGGGCCCTGCCGCTGCGCGAGACGCAGCCCGAGGTCGCCGCAGCCCAGCTCGGCGGCCGCGGTCTCCAGCACCCTGGCGACCGAGCGGGTCGGGACCAGCGCGTCCGGGTCGTTGCCCTCGACGGCGTCGATCGGGATCCGGAACCGGGCGAAGAGCTCGGCGCCGTCGCCGCCCAGCTCCCCGACCAGCGCGACGAACCCGCGCAACGCCCTCGCCCGGGTGAGTGATCCGGTTCCCATGTCGTACGAGGGTAAGTTGTTGTCGCGCCAGGTCAAGTTACTCCGGGTAGGTTTGGGGCACACTGGACCCCGGTCGACAGAGGTAGTCAGCGCGGACGCGCCCGATGAGGAGGACCACATGACCCAGGCCGGTACGACACCCGCTCCGGACGGCACCGCCGTCGAGCACCGCGACGTGATCATCGTGGGGGCCGGGCTCTCCGGTATCGGTGCGGCGGCCCGGCTGCACCAGGAGCTGCCCGGCAAGGACTACGTGATCCTGGAGGGCCGCGAGAACATCGGCGGCACCTGGGACCTGTTCCGCTACCCGGGCATCCGCTCGGACTCGGACATGTTCACCCTGGCCTACCCGTTCCGGCCGTGGCGCGAGCCGAAGTCGATCGCCGACGGCGCCGACATCCGCCGCTACATCACCGAGACCGCCCGCGAGTACGGCGTGACCGAGCGGATCCGGTTCGGCACGAAGGTCGTCGACGCCTCCTGGGACTCCACCACCGCGCGGTGGACCGTCGAGACCACCACCGCGGACGGCCCGAAGCGCTACAGCTGCTCGTTCCTGTTCATGTGCTCGGGCTACTACGACTACGACCGGGGCTTCCAGCCGGAGTTCCCGGGCCGGGAGGACTTCGCCGGCACCTGGGTGCACCCGCAGTTCTGGCCGGAGGACCTGGACTACACCGGCAAGAAGGTCGTCGTCATCGGCTCCGGCGCCACCGCCGTCACCCTGATCCCGTCCCTGGCCAGCAAGGCCGGGCACGTCACCATGCTGCAGCGCTCGCCGTCGTACCTGACGGTGCTGCCCAGCAAGGACCCGGTCGCCGACCAGCTCCGCCGCTTCCTGCCCGCGAAGCTCGCGCACGCCATCCTGCGCCTGCAGTACGTGACGCTGACCCAGGCGTTCTACCAGCTCGCCCGGCGCCGCCCGGAGCGGGTGAAGAAGGTCCTGCGCGGGCTCGCCCTGAAGTTCCTCAAGGACGAGGCCTACGTCGACCAGCACTTCACCCCGAGCTACGACCCGTGGGACCAGCGCCTGTGCGTCATCCCGGAGGGCGACTTCTATAAGTCGATCAACCGTGGGGACGCCTCGGTCGTCACCGACCACATCGACCGGATCACCGCCAACGGGATCCGGCTGCGCTCCGGCGAGGAGCTGGAGGCCGACGTGATCGTGTCGGCGACCGGGCTGTCGCTGAGCCCGCTGGGCGGCATCACGATCCACGTCGACGGCGAGCAGGTGGACATCGGCAAGACCGTCACCTACCGCGGCCTGATGCTCTCGGGCATCCCGAACCTGGCGTTCTGCATCGGCTACATCAACGCCTCCTGGACGCTGCGCGCCGACCTCGTCGCTCGCTACGTGCCGAAGCTGCTGGCGCTGATGGACCGCGAGCGGATCGCGATCGCCACCCCGGCCCCGACCGTCTCGCCGGACCGCCCGCTGCTCGACATCGAGTCGAACTACGTGAAGCGCTCCGAGCACCTGTTCCCCCGCCAGGGCCGCAAGGACCCGTGGCGGCTGCACCAGAACTTCTTCCTCGACGCCGTCGGGCTCGGCCGGGCCGACCTCAAGCGGGACATGATCCTCACCCCCGCCTCGGCGCTGGGCGCCCGCGACGCCCGCGTCCCCACCCCGACCGCGGCCGGCATCGCCGCCGACACCACGACCGGCACCGCGACCGGCACCACGATCGGCAGCGGAACCGGCAGCGGAACCGGCACGGTCGCCCCGGCGGCCGCACAGCAGGAGGTGGCCTCCTGATGGCCCGCTCACCGTTCCGTTTCGCCGAGGGCACCGCCGTCGTCACCGGCGCCGCCGGTGGCATGGGCGAGCACGTCGCGAAGCTCCTGGGCGAACGCGGCAGCGACCTCGTGCTCGTCGACCGCGACGGCGACCGGCTCGACACCGTCGCCGCCGCGATCCGCGCGAAGCACCCCGGCCTGTCGGTGACCACCGAGACCGTCGACCTGGCCGACCGCGAGGCCGTCGACGCGCTGGCGGCCCGGATCCTCGCCGGTCACCCGGAGATCAGGCTTCTGGTCAACAACGCCGGCGTCGCGCTCGGCGGGGACTTCGCCCGGCTGACGCTCGACGAGTTCGACTGGGTCATGGACGTCAACTTCCGCGCCCCGGTGCGGCTGACCCACGCCCTGCTGCCCGCGCTGACCGCGCGCCCCGGCGCGCACGTGGTCAACGTGTCCAGCCTGTTCGGCCTGATCGCCCCGCCGGGGCAGTCGGCGTACTCGTCGTCGAAGTTCGCGATCCGCGGGTTCTCCGAGGCGCTGCGCGCCGAGCTCGCCCAGGTCGGCGCGAGCGTCACCACGGTGCACCCGGGCGGCATCCGGACCGGGATCGCCGCGAGCGCCCGGGTCGGGGTGAACATCCCGGCCGAGGAGGCCGAGCGGGGGAAGAAGGACTTCGAGAAGCTGCTGACCTTCCCCGCCGAGAAGGCCGCCGAGCTGATCGTCGACGCCATCGAGAAGCGCCGCCCGCGGCTGCTCATCGGGATCAGCGCCAAGGTCCCGGACCTGCTGGCCCGGCTTGCCCCGGCGAACAGCATCCGGATCTTCGCGAAGATCGTCGGCGCCTCGGGGAACGCGAAGGCGGCCAAGTCGGCGGGGGTGCGATGACCGTCCCGCAGACCCGCTTCGTCGACGTCGGCGGCGCCCGGATCCGGGTCCGCGAGTCCGGTGACCCGGCCGGTGAGCCGGTCCTGCTGCTGCACGGCATCGGCCGGAGCCTCGAGGACTGGGACCCGCAGCACGAGTTCCTGTCCCGGTACCGGGTGGTCGCGGTCGACCTGGCCGGGTTCGGTCACTCCGACCGGGTGCCCGGCCCGGCGACGCTGGAGAAGCTCGCCGACACCGCGCTCGCCACCCTCGACGCGCTCGGCGAGACCCGGCCGGCGCACGTCATGGGCAACTCGCTCGGCGGCGCCGTCGCGCTGCTGATCTCCACCCGGCACCCGGAGCGCGTCGTCTCCCTGGTGCTGGCCGACCCGGCCGGGTTCGGGGCCGAGGTGACGCCCGCGCTGCGGGTCATCGGGGTGCCGCTGCTCGGCCGGTTCCTGCTGGGTCACCTCGACGCCGCGGCCGCCCGACGGTCGGAGCGTTCCCTGTTCGTCGACGGCTCCCTGGTCACCGACGAGCGGGTCGCCCGCGCCGTGGAGATCGCGCGGCGGCCGGAGTTCGCGCAGACCTTCGCCGAGGTCGCGGCCGAGCTGGGCACCGTCCGCGGCGTCCGCCCGGGCTGGCGGCGGGCGCTGCTCGACGCGTTCGCCCGCGCGCCGAAGCCGACGCTGGTCGTGTGGGGCGAGCGGGACCTGATCCTGCCCGCGGCCCAGCTGCGGGCGGCGAGCCGGCTCCCGCAGGTCACGACGCACGTGTTCGGCCGGGTGGGGCACATGCCCCAGGTCGAGGTGCCCGCCGCGTTCGCGACGCTGGCCCTGGATCACCTCGCCCGGGCGCGACAGCGGGCCGGCATCCCCGGCGACACCCGCGCCGGCACCCGGTAGCGCAGGGCCGGGCCGGTCGGGCCCGGGCCCGGTCAGCCGGGTCCGGGCTCGTCCGGCGGCCGCGCGCCCCCGCCGCGCGACGGACCGGTACCGGCCGTAGCGTCGGGTTCATGCGGATCGCCCCCTGGCTGGCCGCCCTGGTCACGCTGCCACTGCTCGCCGCCTGCGACACCGGCCCGAACCCGGTGACCAACGCGTTGTCCGGCGTCGAGGCCCCGGTCGCCGCGGCGGGTGCGGGCCTGGTGCCGGTCCCGGTGTCGGTGCCGCCCGGGGCCGCGACCGCCCCGTTCGACGAACCCCGCGAAGCACTCGTCCCGGCCGGCTGGACGATGTCGGTGTTCGCCCGCGTCCCGAACGCCCGGCTGGCCGTGTGGAGCCCCGACGGTGAGCTGCTCGTCTCGGTGCCCGACGACGGCCGGGTGCTGGCGCTGTCGCGCACCGGTGCGCAACGGCCGCTGCTGACCGGGCTCACCCAGCCGCACGGGCTGGCGTTCTCCCCGGACGGCACGACCCTCTACGTCGCCGAGTCGAACCAGGTGTCCGCCTTCACCTGGGCCGGCGGCGCGGCGACCGGGCGGCGGGTCGTCGTGCCCGGCCTGCCCGACGCCAACTCCCCCGACCTGCGCGGCGCCTACGGCCACGAGCTGAAGTCGGTGACCGTCGGCCCGGACGGCGCGGTCTACGTCTCGGTCGGCTCGACCGGCAACATCTCGGTCGCCGACCGGGACGCCACTCCGCCGCGCGCGTCGATCCTGCGGATGCCGCCCACCGGCGGGCCCGCCGCGCCGTTCGCGACCGGCGTCCGCAACGGCACCGGGCTCGCCACCGCCCCCGACGGCGCGATCTGGACCGCGGTCAACGGCCGCGACAACGTGCCCTACCCCTACGACCGGCCCTACGGCGACGACACCGGATCGTCGTTCGGGAAGGTCGTCGACCGCTACGTGACCGACCACCCGGCCGAGCCGCTGGCCCGGCTCACCCCGGGCCGCGAGCTGGGCTGGCCGTTCTGCAACCCGGATCCGGACACCGACCCGGGCGTCGCGGGGTCCGCGCAGGACTTCACCGACGTCGCACTGGTGGCCGACGCCGAGCTCAACCCCGGCGGGCGCGCGATGGACTGTGCGGCGCTGGCCCCGATGGAGCAGTCGTTCCCGGCGCACTCGGCGCCGCTGGGGCTGTCGTTCACCGAGGGCGCACTGCCCGCGCCGTACGCGGCCGGAGCACTGGCCGGGGTGCACGGCTCCTGGAACGCGGACCCGCCGCGAGCACCGGAGGTGTCGTTCTTCCCCTGGCGGGACGGGCGCCTCGGCGCGCAGCAGACCCTGGTCGGCGGGTTCCAGGACCCGTCGGGAGCGCGCTGGGGCCGGCCGGTCGCGGCCGTCGCCGGGCCGGACGGAGTGGTCTACGTGACCGACGACGATGCCGGTGCTGTCTACCGGGTGGCCCCGCCCGGCCGGTGAGTGCCCGCCGTGACCGGTGCCGCAGTCGGCCCCGGCCGTCTCCGGCACCGCGATAGGTTCTGCCGGGCACCCGAGGCGGATGCCCGGGAGGGTGCGGGCGATGCGGATCGTGGACTGGGCCGGCGACGACGAGGGCGGCCCGGCGGTGGTCCTGCTGGACCAGCGCGCGCTGCCCGCCGCGACCCGGCACCTGTACCTGCGCACCGTCGACGAGCTGATCGAGGCGATCCGGTCGCTGGCCGTGCGCGGTGCCCCGAGCCTGGGCATCACCGGGGCCTACGGGGTCGCGCTGGCCGCGCACCTGCACGGCACTGCGACACCGGTGGCCGTCGCCGCGGTGCGGGCCGCGGCCGGGCGGATCGCGGTCGCCCGGCCCACCGCCGTCCCGCTGGGGCTGGGGGTCGCGAGCGCCCTGGAGGCGCTCGACGGCGGTCCGGTCGCGGTGCTGGCACAGGCGCGGGCGGTGGCCGCGGAGGCCGCCCGGGTCAACGCCGCGGCGACCGACCGGGCCGCGGACCTGGCGCAGGAGCTGTGCACGGACCGCCCGCTGCGGGCGCTGACCGTGTGCAACACCGGCCCGCTGGCCACCGGCGACGGTGGCACCGCGCTGGGGGCGATCCTGCGGCTGCACGAGCGCGGCGCGCTGGCCGAGGTGCTGGCGTGCGAGACGCGCCCGCTGCTGCAGGGTGCGCGGCTGACCGTGTGGGAGCTGGCGGCGGCCGGGGCGCCGCACCGGCTGTGCGTCGACTCGGCAGGCCCCGCGGCGATCGCCTCGGGGCTGGTCGACGCGGTGTTCGTCGGGGCCGACCGGATCGCGGCGAACGGCGACGTCGCGAACAAGATCGGGACCTACATGCTGGCCTGCGCCGCGGCCCGGTCCGGGATCCCGTTCGTGGTGGTCGCCCCGGAGGAGACGATCGACCCGCACACCCCGACCGGCGCGGACATCGTCGTCGAGCAGCGGGGGGCCGACGAGGTCCGCGAGCACGGCGGCACCCTGCTGACCCTGCCCGGGACCCGGGTCTACAACCCGGCGTTCGACGTGACGCCGTTCGACCTGGTGACCGCGATCGTCACCGAGGAGCGGGCGTGGGGGCCGGGGTCGTCGCCCGCACCCTCGCCCGCTGGGCGGCGAACCGCCGGCGCACCGCGCTGATCTCGGCGTCGGGCAGCAGCCGCGGCTCGCCGACGGCGCGGGCGCGCAGCCAGACGTCGCAGAGCCACTCCAACTGGCGGGCGCCGTCGTAGGCGGCACCGAGGGTCTCGCCGAGCACCAGCGTGCCGTGGTTGCCGAGGACGACGGCGGTGGACTCCCCCAGCGCGGCGAGTGCGTTCTCGACCAGCTCGCGGCTGCCGAACGGCGCGTACTCCGACACCCGCACGCCCTCGCCGAACATCGCGAGCTGGTAGTGCACGGCCGGGACGTGGTCGGACAGCGTCGACAGGGCGACCGCCGCCGGGGAGTGGGTGTGGACGACGGCGCCCGTCCCCGGCCGGGCCTGCGCGGCCACGTGCAGCCCCAGCTCGCTGGTCGGCTCCCGGGTGCCCGCGACGACCGTGCCCGCCCCGTCGACGAGCACGACGTCCGCCGCGGTCATCGTCTCGTAGTCCACTCCGGACGGGGTGACCGCGATCAGGTCGCCGGTGCGCAGCGACAGGTTCCCCGAGGTGCCGACGACCAGGCCGTCGCGGACCATCCGGCGGGACCACGTGCACAACAGCTCGCGGGCGGGGGTGTGGTCGTGGGGCACCCCGCCACGATCCCACGCCCACCCCGACCGGGGGTCACACCTCCGGGTCGATCCGCCCCCGTCGGGGCGCGCCGGGTGGCCGCGGGGCCGCACGATCGTCGCACCGCGGACGCCGGCCGGGCCGGGACGCCACGCGGAGGGCGGTAGGACCCCGACCGCGCCGGCTGCCGGCGCAGGAAGCGAGCACATCGTGAGGACCGCCCTGCGTGCCGCCACCACCGCGGCAGGCGCCGTCGCCGCCGCACTCGCACTCGCCGCCGTGACCGCCGGGACCGCGTCGGCGCAGCCCGCCCCGCCCACCGAGCCGCCGCTGACCCCGGCCGACCAGGCCGCGCAGCTGGCCTGTCTGCAGAAGTACCTGGACTTCGGGGCGCTGCCGGCGCAGTCGCTGGCGGACCCGGTGGCGTTCTCGGCGCTGGTCGCCAAGGCAGCCCAGGAGTGCGACGCCGTCCGGGCGCCGGCCGCGCCCACTGCCCCGGTGGCGGGGGCCTGACCGCGGGTCAGAGCAGGTCGCTGCGGCTGAGCACCCCGACCAGCACGTCGTCGGCGTCGACGACCGGGACGACCCGGAACCCGCGCCGGGACAGCAGGTCCTCGGCGTCGGTGAGCGGGTCGTCCGGCTGCACGGTCTCGACGTCGCGGGTCATCACCTCCGACACGGTGCGGGCCCGCAGCCGCCGGCCGCCGTCGAGGGAGCCGTGCATGAGGTCGGCCTCGGAGACGATGCCCAGCAGGTGGTCCCGGTCGTCGACGACCGGGACGGCGGTGAACCGGTAGGACAGCAGGACCTCGGCGGTCTCGTCGAGGGCCAGCTCCGGCGGGATCGCGACCAGCCCGCCGTCGGTCATCACGTCCGAGACCCGCAGCGACGACGTCGGCCGGCCGCCGACCCGGCCGGCCCCGCGCGGGGCCATCGCCTCGGGCAGCGGCGCGACCGGGAGGACACCGCCGATCCGGCGGGCGGTGCGCCGCAGACGTCCCCCGGAGTGCCGGTGCCGCAGCAGGTCGCTGCGTGTGATCACGCCGACCAGGACGCCCTTGTCGACGACCGGGACGAGCCGCAGCTCGCCGTAGACGCGCATCCGGCGCGCGACGATCGAGACGCTCGTCGTCGGCAACACCGACACGACCTGCTCGGTCATCGCGTCGCCGACGACGGCGTGCGGGTCGTCGCGGTGCCGCAGCACGTCCACCAGCGAGATCACCCCGACCAGGGAGAACCGGCGGTCGACGACGGGCAGGGCGGAGAACCGGGACTCGGCCATCCGCTCCTGCGCCCGCGCCAGCGGTGCGTCCGCCCAGATCGTGACGACGCGTTCGGTCATGACATCACGAGCACGCACCACCATGGACGCACCGTAACCACGGCGGCGTCGCGTCCGCCATCGTTCACCGTTCGAGGTGGCCGAACCGGTGCCGGGTGCGGCTGACCGCCTGCTCGCGCAGCACGGTGAGCATCTCCCGGCGGCCGTCGAGCACCACCGGGGTGTCCACGACGGAGGCGCCCACCTCGGCGGCGGCCGCCCGCAGACCCTCGGGCACGGTGCCCAGGGCCCGGATCCGCTCGCCCGCGACGGGGACGAGGCCGTCGCCGCCGTGCACCCCGCCGGGGACCTCGCCCGGCGGGATCCCCGGCCCGTGCAGCCGTACCGGCACCCCCGCCGTGGCCGCGGCGAGCAGCACCCGCAGGACGTCGGCGCGGGCGGTGCCGGTGCCGCACCACAGCGTCGCCGACGGGGCGGGCCGGTAGCGGAACACGTTGGACTCCGCGGCCAGCCCGGTCGGGTCGTGCTCGACCCCGAACTCGGTGTCCCACGCGCGGGCGTCGGCGGCGGCGGCGCGGGCGAGACGGTCGCGGGCGGCCGGGTCCAGGTCTCCCGCGGCGGCCAGCACGCGGTCGGCGGCCGGGCCGGAGGTCGGGCCCGGTGCGGGGAGGTCGCCGTCGTGCCAGGTGCCGAACTGGGCGACGTAGTTCGGTCCGCCGGGCTTGGCACCCGGGCCCAGCACCGAGCCCTTCCAGCCGCCGAAGGACTGGCGCTGCACGATCGCGCCGGTGATGTGCCGGTTGACGTAGGCGTTGCCGACCTCGACGCGGTCGAGCCAGTGCGCGATCTCGTCGTCGTCGAGGGAGTGGATGCCGCCGGTGAGACCGAAGCCGGTGTCGTTCTGCCAGGCGATCGCCTCGTCGAGGTCGCGGGCGGCCATCAGGCCGAGCACCGGGCCGAAGCACTCGGTGCGGTGGAACCAGCTGCCGGGCGACACCCAGGCCCGCACGCCCGGCGTCCACACCGTCTCGGAGACCCGGCGTTGGCGCACCAGCCACCGTTCCCCCGGCTCCAGCGTGGTGAGCGCGCGGTGCAGCTTCGCCGAGGGCGCCTCGATCAGCGGGCCCATGGTCGTCGCGAGGTCGGTGCCGGGGCCGACACGCAGGGTGCTGACGGCGTCGACGAGCTGACGGCGCAGCCGCCTCCCGACGGCCGAGCCGGTCGCGGCCGGACCGACCAGGATGGCCAGCGACGCCGCGGAGCACTTCTGCCCGGCGTGCCCGAACGCCGAGCGCACGAGATCGGCGACGGCGAGGTCCGGGTCGGCAGCCGGGGTGATGACCAGCGCGTTCTTGCCGCTGGTCTCCGCGAGGAGGTTCAGGTCGGGCCGCCAGGAGCGGAACAGCGCGGCGGTCTCCGAGGAGCCGGTCAGCACGACCCGGTCGATCGCGGGGTGGGTGACGAGCCGGCGTCCGGCGTCGGCCTCGTCGGTGGGCAGCAGCTGCAGCGCGTCACGCGGGATCCCGCCGCGGTGCAGCGCGGCCACGCCCGCCTCGGCGCACGCGCGGACCTGCGGGGCGGGCTTGAGCAGCACCGGGGCGCCGGCGGCGAGCGCGGCCAGGCAGCCGCCGAGCGGGATCGCGACCGGGAAGTTCCAGGGCGGGGTCACCGCCACGACCCGGTCCGGGGTGAACGCGGCGCCGTCGAGCTCGGCGGCGCGCTCGGCGTAGTAGGCGGCGAAGTCCACGGCCTCGGAGATCTCGGGGTCGGCCTCGGCGACGGTCTTGCCCGCCTCGTGCAGCATCACCGACAGCAGCGTCCCGCGGGCGGCGGCCAGTGCGCGGGCGGCGCGGCGCAGCGTCGCGGCCCGCTCCGCGGCGGGGACCTCGCGCCAGCCGCAGGTGCGGGCGCGCTCGACCGCGGCGTCGACCGCGGCCGGGTCGGTGAGCACCGGGACCTCCGAGCGCGCGACGACGGCCGTCGCGGCGCGGCGGGCCCACTCCCGGTTCGCGGGCAGCGACGGGTCGGTGTCGGGCTCGGCGCGGAACCCGGGCGGCACGGGGTCCCCCGGCAGCGGGCCGTCGGCGCCGACCGGCGCGGACACGGTGCGGTCCTGGGTGCGGCGCGGAGTGGCGGCGACGGCGTCGCGGTCGCGCACCGAGGCGAGGAACCGCTCCTGGTAGCTCGCCGGGCCGCCGGAGTCGGGGGCGAACAACGTGTACAGGTACCCCTCCGGCGAGGCGTTCTCCTCCAGCCGCCGGACCAGGTAGGACACCGCGGTGTCGAAGTCACCGCGGTGCACGACGGGGGTGTAGAGCACCAGCTGCGAGCCCGGCCCGGACTCCGGCAGGTCGCCCGCGACGGCGTCGGCGAACGCGGGTGCCATGCCCTGCAACATCTCCAGGTCCAGCTGGGGCCGGGCACCGCGGGCCTCGGCCAGTTCCAGCGCGAGCGCGACGTGGTGGAGGTGGTGCGACGCGATGCCCAGGCGCATCCCGTCGGTGTGCGGGCCGCCGATGCCGCGGTCGAGGAGCCGGACGTAGTTGGCGTCGACCTCGGCCTTGGTGGCGTAGGGGGCCTGCGGCCAGTCGTGCAGCTCGGCGTCGACCCGTTCCATGGCCAGGTTCGCGCCCTTCACCAGGCGCACCTTGATCGGGGCTCCGCCCGCTGCGGCGCGGCGGGTGGCGAACTCCCCGAGCTCGTCGAGCGCGGCGACGGAGTCGGGCAGGTAGGCCTGCAGGACGATCCCGGCGGGCAGGTCGTGGAACTCCGGGCGTGCCAGCAGCGTCGTGAACAGCGCGACGGTCAGGTGGAGGTCCTTGTACTCCTCCATGTCGAGGTTCACGAACACGCCGTGCTCGCGGGCGGCCCGGTAGAGCGGCAGCAGCCGGTCCACGAGCAGGTCCCGGCTGCCCTCGAGGTCCCACGGCACGAGCTGCGCGACGACCGAGGACGCCTTCACCGAGACGTGGTCGACGCCCGGCCGGCGTACCAGCGCGATCGTGCGGGCGAGGCGACGGTCGGCCTCGTCGCGGCCGAGGACCGCCTCGCCGAGCAGGTTCAGGTTCAGCCGGTGACCGTCGCGGCGGGCCGCGGCGAGCCGCCGGTCCAGGCCCCGCCCGCCGGCGTCGACGATCAGGTGCCCGACCAGGCTGCGCAGCCGCGACCGCGCCGCGGGCACGACGACGTGCGGCAGCGCCGTCGCCAGCCGGCCGCCGGCCCGCAGCAGCAGCCGGTCGGTACCGGCGACGAACGCCGGCAGTGCGGCGCCCGCCCCGGCGAGCCGGGCCAGCTCGCGGGCCGCGACCCGGTCGTCGGCGGGACGGGCGACGCGGTCGACGAAGCGCAGGGTGAAGTCGACCCCGGCGGGGTCGTGCATCAACGCGGCCAGCCGCTGCGTCGGGTCGGTACCACGGCCGGCGCCGGTCGACGGGGAGGTGCCGGTGCGCTCGGTCCAGCGGCGCACACGATCGACGGCGCGCGCGGTCAGCGCGTCGTCGAGGGCGGGGACGGGGTGGGTGGGGTGCACGCTCACCGGCCCAGTCTGGACCCACTGTCAGGACCGTGTCACGTCGACGGTGCTGACTCCTTCGGTGACGACCGCGGTCAGGACTCGGTGAGGTCGGTGTCGGGCAACGGCCCGAGCAGGGCGAACGCGTCCAGGTAGGGCTCGACGTCACCGCGCTCGGTCCACGCCCGCAGCTGCGCCGCCGACCGGCGGGTCATCAGGGCCCTGGCCAGCTCGAAGTCCGGGGCCCGCACGACGACCGCGGCCCCCGCCTCGTCCCCAGCGGCGGCCGTCGCCGATCAGCGCGATCGGTGCCCGGTCGCCGAGCGCGGCGGCGAACCGGCCCAGGAACCGGTCCATGACCGCGTAGAGGCCGGGGGTGTGCTGCCCGCCGGGCTCACGCAGCGCACCGCGCAGGTCCTGCTCGTGGATGATCACGTCGCCGAGTGGGCGGGTGGTGTTCGCCGCCATCCAGTCGCGCAGCGGGCCGGTCAGCGACTCCCACTCCGCGACGAGTGCGGCCACGTCGTGGTCGCGCCGCTCCCGCACCTGACGGCTCGTCCACTCCTCGTTGTGGTCGTCGGGCTCGTCGCCGCGCACCACGTCGGCACCCAGACCGACCATGTGCGAGAACAGGTCGCGCACCGTCCAGTCCGGGCAGGACGGGACGGTCAGCTCCGTGCGCTCGGGTGGCAGATCCCGCGCCAGGTCGACGACCCGGCGCTGCGCCCGGGCCCACTCCTCGATCTCGTCGATGCCGCTCACGGGCACCGATCCCATCACGACCGGGGTTCCCGCGCCGCTCCCCTGGGTGTTTTGCCTGGACCGGACACGGGCACCTGGGGATCATCGAACCGGACACGACGGCGAGGACGGTCACGGCGACTCCGCCGGACGACACCGCCGGCATCGGGGACCACCCGGTGCGTCGGTGAGGAGAGGACGAGCGTGAGCAGCCCACCCCCGTACCCGGGTCAGCCCGGGGACCCGCAGGACCCGAACAACCTGGACCAGCCGACCCGGCAGAACCAGCCCTACGACGGGCAGCCCCACGGCGAGCAGCCCTACGGCGCGCAGCAGCCCGGTCAGCAGCAGTACGGGCAACAGCCCTACGGCCAGCAGCAGTACGGGGACCAGCAGTACGGCCAGCAGCCCTACGGCACGCAGGGCCACGACCAGGCCGCCTACCCGGACCGCCCGGCCGCCGGGCCCCCGGGGTGGCCGCAGGGCCGGGCGCCGGCGACCCCGCCGCGCAACGGCGTCGGGATCGCCGCGCTGGTGCTCGGCATCCTGGCCGTGCTCACGTTCTGGCTGTTCATTGGCGGTCTCTTCGGGCTCCTCGCCATCGTGCTGGGCGCGATCGGCATCAGCCGGGTCTCGAAGGGCGTCGCCACGAACCGTGGCGTGTCGATCTCCGGACTCGTGCTCGGGATCCTCGGTGTCCTGGGGACGATCGCCATGATCGCCCTGGTGGCCTTCGGGTTCAGCGTCTTCCAGCAGGTCGACGACGGCCAGTTCGCCTCGTGCATGCAGCGCGCCGGCAGCGACCAGGCGGCGATGGCCCAGTGCCAGCAGGATCTCCAGGACCGGCTCCAGGGCGAGATCGACCGCCTCGGGGACAACTGACCGGCACTCCGACGGTCATCGGCCCCGTGTCCTGTCAGGACACGGGGCCGACTGTCGTGGTCACCGGCCGTGGGCCGCGGTGTGGAACGCACCCCCCGCACCGAACGCCAGCCGGGCGAACCGCTCCCCCATCCGCACGTGCGCCTCCGGACACGGGTGGAGTCGGTCGGGCAACGGCAGCTCGGCCGCGTCGTCGTCGCCGTAGAGCTCCCGGCCGTCGAGGAGGGCCAGTGCCGGGTCCTCCGGGGTGCGGTCGGCCACGATCCGGGCCAGCTCCTCGCGGATCACCGACAGCGTCAGCTGCCCCGCCGCGACCCCGGCCGGATCGCCGGTCGCGCGGAACAGCAGCCGCCCGTCGACGACCTCGGGCACGCCCGGGCCCGGGGTGTGCTCGTGGATCGGGCACAGCACCGGCGACACCACCAGCAGCGGGGTGTCCGGGTGCCCGTCGCGGATCGTGTCGAGGAACCCGTGCACGGCGGGGGCGAACGCACGCCGGCGCATGAGGTCGGCGTTGACGATGTTGATCCCGAGCTTGACGCTGATCATCGCGGCCGGGGTGTCGCGCAGTGCGCGGGCGACGAACGGGTCCAGCATCGCGCTGCCGGAGAACCCCAGGTTGACCAGCTCGACACCGGCGGTGCGGGCGGCGAGCGCCGGCCAGGTGGTGCTGGGGCCCGCGGCGTTGCTGCCCTGGCTGATCGAGCTCCCATGGTGCAGCCACACCGGGCGCCCACCGGGCGGGACGACGGCGACCGGCGCGTCCGTGCGCAGCGCGACGACCTCGGTGATCTCGTTGTGCGGCAGCCAGATCTCGACGAGCGCGTCGTGGCCGGGCAGGGTGAACCGCACCGGGCCGGGTGCGCCGTCGGTGACCGTGACCTCCCCGGTCGCCGGGTCGGTCATGAGGAGCTTCCCGCCGGAGGTCGTGGCGCTGCCCGCCGGCCGGCCGTCGACGAGCAGGTCGTAGGCGCCGTCGGGCCGCAGCGGGGCACCGACCAGGCCGATCCGGGTGCGCAGGGTCTCCAGCTCGACCGTCCGCGCGGCGGTGCGGAACACGACGCGAACCCCGGACGGCTGACTCTGCGCGCCCGCCAGCTGCGGGTCGGTGTTGCGGGCGCGGGCGGCGGCGGGCAGTCGCTGCGGGAGCACGCCCTGCTCGCCGTCGACGGTGTCGAGGACGCCGTGGAGCAGCTCGGGCCGGATCGGAGTGGTGATCACCCGCTCAGCCTGGCACGCGCGCGGCGATCGATCATCCCGGTTCGGAGGGTGCTCCTCGCCGCCGCGATCCGGGCCGTCACGTCCCGGCTACCGGCGGCCTGGCCGTGGTGGGGTCCTGCCGACGTCCTCCTCCGGCGCGTGCCCCAGGATGGGCGGGTGACGGCGACCGAGGACGAGCGCACGGCGGCCGACGACCGCGCGCACACGGGAGTGGAGCGCGTGCTGGTGATCGCCGCGCACCCCGACGACATCGACTTCTCCTGCAGCGGCACCGTGGCGGTGTGGACCGCGGCCGGCGTCGCGGTGACCTACTGCCTGGTGACCGACGGCGACGCGGGCGGGTTCGACCCGGCCGTGCCGCGCAGCGACATCGCGGGCATCCGCCGGGCCGAGCAGACCGCCGCGGCCGCCGTGGTGGGCGTCTCCGACCTGGTGTTCCTCGGCCACCCCGACGGCCGGCTGACCGTCACCCTGGAGCTGCGCCGCGACCTGGCCCGGGTGATCCGGCAGGTCCGCCCGGACCGGGTCCTCGTGCCGCAGCCGGTGCGCGACCTGCGCAGCATGTACGGCAGCCACCCCGACCACACCGCGACCGGCGAGGCCGCCCTGTGCGCGGTCTACCCCGACGCCCGCAACCCCTACGCCTTCCCCAAGCTGGCCGAGGCCGGGTACGAGGCGCACACGGTCGGCGAGGTGTGGATCATGGGCCCGGCCCCGGCCGACGACCCGGAGGGGGCGCGGCACGTCGACATCACCGACACCATCGACGTGAAGATCGCGGCGCTGCGCGCGCACGAGAGCCAGATCGCCCACATGACCGACCTGGCGGACATGATCGGGCAGTGGTCCGGGTCGCTGGCGAAGCGGGCCGGGTTCCCGCCCGGTCGGCTCGTGGAGTCCTTCCACGCACTCGACACGCGCTGAGGCCACCGGTCCGGGGCCCGGGCCGGTCGGTCAGATCGCGGCCGCCGTGTCGGCGCCGGGCGTGGACCGGTCCGCTCGCCGGGCCGCACCCGCCGCGAGGTCCAGCGCCTCGGCGGGGCGCAGGGCGTGCCGCTCGCGGATGCTCATCTCCAGCTGCGGGGCGAACCCCGCGCCGCAGCGTTCGAGCAGCCGGGCCACACCCGGGCGGAGGTTCACCAGCCGCAGCCGCACACTGGCCGGGAGCTCGTCGGCGGCGTGCACGAGGCTCACCGCACCGGCGACGTCGACGAACCGCAGCGCGGACAGGTCCGCGGTCAGCGTGCCCTCCCCGACGTCGCCGCGCACGACCTGATCGATCAGTCCGGCCAGCACGCGGCGGACCTGGGGGCGGTTGGCGTGGTCGACCTCACCGGCCAGCCGGATCCGGGCCGGGCCGGTCTCGGTGACGCGCAGCAGGCTGTCGTCGTGGAGCGGGGTGGCGGTCAGCTCGGCGGAGTGCCGGGTGCGCATCGTCGCGATGAGCTCGTCGGGGTAGCGCAGGTGGTCGTAGACGCACAGCACGCGCAGGGGGTGGTCGCGGACGGCGTCGTCGAGCCTGCGGTCGTACTCGTCGAGCACCTGCCCGCCGGGCCGGCGCAGGCCGTGGTCGGTCTGGCCGCTGATGCGCAGCCCCGCCCAGCCGTCGTCCAGGGCGGAGGTGAGGTTGTGCGCCACCAGCCCGGTCAGCGCGTCGAGCGGGCCGCGCAGGGCGGCGCGGGTGACCTCGCCCGGGACGAGCCGGAACTGCCCGGACCGCAGCGGGCCGGTGACGTCGACGCCGTCGTCGGTCAGGCGGGAGAGGACCAGACCGGCGGTGTCGTCGTCGAGGTAGACGACCCGCTCCCCCGCCGCGAGCCCCTCGGCCAGGAACGCGGCGACGTCCTCGGCGAGCTGCTCGTCGCTGACCGGCACGGTCAGCGCGTGTCGGTGCGGGACCTGTACCGGTGCGGTCACACATCACCCCCGTCATGGCGTCCCCCACGGTCCCCCGGCGGGTGTGACGCTGCGTGCACGATAGGTGATCACCGATCCCGTGGCGACCCGACGCTGTTGTTCAGGCGCGCCGAGGCGTAGAGTTAGCCGGACCGAACTCCAGGGTTCGGGGCGTACTGTGCGAGTCGGTGGCACGGGCGCCGACCAGGAGGTGGACGCCATGTTCCGAGCCGCTCCGCAGTCGCGGACGACCGAGGTGCGCGCGGTCGTGCTCGCCGGGGTGCTGATGGTCCTGCTGGCCGTTGCCACGATCGTCTCGGTGTCGCTGGCCCCCACCTCCGTCACCCTGGTACTGGCCGCCGCCGCGCTGGCCGTCCGGCCGCTGGTCGTCGCCCACCTGCGGCGCAGTGCCCGCAACGAGCGGGTCGCCGCGCGCCGCTGAGGCGACCTACGGTGGGGGTCCGCGACCCGAGGAGCCCCATGACGACCGTCGGTGAAGCCGGCTGGCAGGTGCTGACCGCCCACGGCATCGACACCGTGTTCGGCAACCCCGGCTCCAACGAGCTGCCCTTCCTGGCGGCGATGCCCGACGGGGTGCGCTACGTGCTGGGTCTGCACGAGGGCGCGGTGCTGGGCATGGCCGACGGCTACGCCCTGGCCTCCGGCGGCCCGGCCCTGGTCAACCTGCACGCGGCGTCCGGGTCGGGCAACGCGATGGGCGCGCTCACCAACGCCGTCTACTCCCACTCCCCGCTCGTGCTCACCGCGGGCCAGCAGGTGCGGTCCACCGTCGGCCAGGAGGTCATGCTGACCAACGTGGACGCCGCCGCCCTGCCGCGTCCGCTGGTCAAGTACTCCGCCGAGCCCGCGTCGGCCCAGGACGTCCCGCGGGCGCTGTCCCAGGCGGTGCACACCGCGCTGCTGGCCCCACGGGGCCCGGTCTACCTCTCGATCCCCTACGACGACTGGTCCCGCGAGGCGGGCCCGGACGCCGCGCACCTGCCGTCGCGACGCACGACCGCCGCCGCCGAGCTGGGCGAACGGGCGGTCGCCGAGCTGGCGGGGGCACTGGCCGGGGCGGCGAACCCGGTCCTGGTGCTGGCCCCGCAGGTCGACGCGGACCGGGCGAACGACCACGCCGTCACCCTGGCCGAGCGGCTCGCCTGCCCGGTGTGGATCGCGCCGTCGGCGTCGCGGTGTCCGTTCCCGACCCGGCACCCGGCGTTCCGTGGGATCCTCCCGGCGTCGGTGCGCGACGTGTCCGACCGGCTGGCCGGGCACGACGTCGTGCTCGTCGCGGGTGCGCCGGTGTTCCGCTACCACCAATGGGTCCCCGGTGACCTGCTGCCGGCGGGCTCCCGGCTACTGCACCTGACCGCGGATCCGGCCGAGGCCGCGCGGGCCCCGATGGGCGAGGCGTGGGTCGGCCCGGTCGGTCCGGCCCTGGCCGCGCTCGCCGGGCGGGTGCCCGCCTCGGGGCGGGCGCCGCTGCCGCCCCGGCCCGCACCGCCCGCCCCGCAGGGCGCCGCGGACCACGTCCCGCCGCAGCAGCTGTTCGCGCTGGTCCGCGACGCGGCGCCGGCCGGGACCGTGCACGTGTGCGAGTCCACCTCGACGATCGACGACTTCGTCACCCAGGCCGACCTGACCGAGCCGGGCAGCTACCTGTTCCCCGCGTCCGGCGGTCTCGGGTTCGGGCTGCCCGCCGCCGTCGGCGCACAGCTGGCCCACGGCGACGCGCGCCGGGTGGTCGCGCTCGTCGGCGACGGGTCCGCCAACTACGGCATCACCGCGCTCTGGACGGCGGCGCAGTACCGGGTACCGGTGGTCGTCGTGATCCTGAAGAACGGGACCTACGGTGCGCTGCGCGGCTTCGCCGAGCTGCTGGGCACCGGGGAGACACCGGGCCTCGACGTCCCCGGGCTCGACTTCGTGCGGATCTCCGAGGGCTACGGCGTGCCGGCGGTGTCGGTGCGGGACGCCGCCTCCGCCGCGGCGGCGCTGAAGGAGGCCTTTGCCGACGACGGCCCCCGGCTCATCGAGGTCGTGACGGCGCCGGGCGTGGCGTAGGGCCGGCGTAGGGATGGCGCCGTGCCTCACACCGCGGCGAGCGCGGCGTAGCGGCCCGCGTCGGCGAGCAGCTCGTCGTGGCTGCCGGACTCGACGATCCGGCCGTGGTCGACGACGGCGATCCGGTCGGCGTCGCGAACGGTCGTGAGCCGGTGCGCGATGGTGATCGTCGTGCGGCCGTGGGCCAGCGCGTCGAACGCGGCCTGCACCGCCCGCTCGGTACGGGTGTCCAGCGCACTGGTGGCCTCGTCGAGGACCAGCACCTTCGGGTCGCGCAGCAGCGTGCGGGCGATCGCGATCCGCTGCTTCTCACCGCCGGAGAACCGGTGCCCGCGCGAGCCGACGACGGTGTCGTAGCCCTCGGGCAGCGAGACGATCAGGTCGTGGACCTGCGCGGCGCGCGCGGCGGCCTCGATCTCGGCGTCGGTGGCGTCCGGGCGGGCGTGGCGCAGGTTCTCCCGCACGGTGGCGTGCAACAGGTAGGTGTCCTGTCCGACGACGCCGACGATCCGTGTCAGGTCGGCCGCGGCCATGTCGCGCAGGTCGATCCCGTCGATGGTCACCCGGCCCGCGGTCGGGTCGTGCAGCCGGGACACGAGCCCGGCCAGGGTGGTCTTGCCCGACCCGGTCTCCCCGACCAGGGCCAGCGTGGTGCCGGCGGGGACGTCGAGGTCGATGCCGGCGACGGCGGCGGCGTCGCTGCCCGGGTAGACGAAGGTGACGCCCTCGATCCGCACGTGCCCGCGGACGCGGTCGTGGTCGACGGCGACGGGGTGCTCGGGCTCGGGCACGTCGGTGGTCAGGTCGAGGTAGGAGAAGATCCGCTCGAACAGCGCCAGCGAGGCGACGATCTGGACGCCGACGCTCAGCATGCCCATGACCGGGCGGAACAGCCCGGCCTGCAGCGCGGTGAACGCCACGAGGGTGCCGATGCTCATCGTCCCGGCGGCGAACGGCAGCCCGGCGGCGAGGTAGATGGCGGCCGGGACGGCGGCGAACACGACCTGGGTGACGGCCATCGTCCAGCGTCCGGCGAGCTGGGAGCGCAGCTCCAGCCCGATCAGCCGGGACGAGGACTCGGCGAACCGGCGGCTCAGCTCCGGGCCGCTGCCCAGGGTCTTGGACAGGGCGATCCCGTCGACCGACAGGTTCTCCTCGACCGCGACGCTCAGGTCGGCGAGCTCGCGCTGCTGGGCCGCGGTGATCGCGCGGCGGGTGCGGGCGACCCGCCGGGTCAGCAGGATCGCCGGGGGCAGCACGACCAGGGACACCAGTGTGAGCTGCCAGGACAACGCCGTCATCGCGACCAGGGTGGCGACGGTGGTGGTCAGGTTCGACGCGACCGAGGTGGCGGTGCTCGTGACCACCGACTGCATGCCGCCGATGTCGTTGGTGATCCGCGACTGCACCTCCCCGGTGCGGGTGCGGGTGAAGAACGCCAGGCTCTGGCGCTGCAGGTGGGCGAAGACGCCGGTGCGCAGCCCGTGCATGACCTCCTGCCCGATGCGGGTGGAGATCCACGTCTGGGCGACGCCGAGGGCGGCGGTCACCGCGGCGACCGCGACCATGCCCGCGGCCAGCCAGGCGAGCAGCGTGACGTCGCGCTCGGGCAGGGCGACGTCGATGACCTCGCGGAGCAGGAACGGCGAGGCCATTCCCACGATCGAGGACGCCACGATCGTCACGACGACGACCGTGAGCGGGCCCCGGTGCGGGGCGAACAGTGCGCCGATGCGGCGCAGCGAGACCGCGCGCGCCTGCTCCCGTTCCTCGGGGGTGGCGGTGCGGGTGTCCGGCCGTCCGGGCCGGTTCGGGGGTCGGGTGTCCAAGGGGTCTCCTCCGCGTAGTTTTACTGTGGTTGCCTCACTATGAGGCAGCAACAGCGTCCTGCGCTAGTCTGTTCCCGTGCCGGACCGGGAACCACCCAGCCAGTCGCGCGGCGACCTCGTCGACGCGTTCTGGTCGGTGGCGCGCTCACTGCGCCACGCCTCGGCCGAGCGGCTGGCGGCCTGGGGGCTGACCCCGTCGCAGGCGCGGGCGCTGGGCACGCTGGTCCGGCACGGCGAGATGCGCCCGGGCACGCTGGCCGGGCACCTGCGGATCACGCCGCGGTCGGCGACCGAGGTCGTCGACGCGCTGGCCGGCCTCGGGCTGGTCGAACGGGCGACCGACCCGGCGGACCGGCGGGCGGTGCTGGTGCGGGTCACGGACGCGGGCGCGGCCACCGCGCGCGACGTGCGGGCCGCACGGGCCGACGGGGCCGAGGCGTTGTTCGCGCGACTGTCCGACGACGACCGCGCCGAGCTGGCCCGCATCCTCGCCGTCCTGCGCGACGGAGCCGACGGGGACCGGCGCTGCTGAGCCCGCCCGCCCCGGTCGTGGGCGGGCGGGGGAACGGTCGCGGCGGACCGAGCGGGCCCGGGGCCACCGCGGGCGGGGCGTCCGCGGCTCAGCGCCCGACGGGATCCGTCCGATCGTCGCCGGTGGAGGTGCGGCCGCGGCGGACCCGCGCGGCCCGTACGAGCGCCCGCACCACCGTCCCGGCCGCCAGGACCACGGCCCCGGCCAGCACCGACACCGGCGGCAGCAGCGTCGCGAGCACCACGCAGCCGAGCAGCCCGAACCCCGACAGGGCGCGGCGCCACGGCCGGTCGCGGTGCAGGGTGAGCGCCGCGGCGTTGGCGACGGCGTAGTACAGCAGCACCGCGAACCCGGACAGGCCGATCGCGGTGACCGGAGCGGCGGTGACCACCAGCAGCAGCACGACCGCGCCGACGGCGAGCTCGGCGCGGTGCGGTACGGCGAACCGCGGGTGGACCGCGGCGAGTGCGCCCGGCAGCTCCCGGTCCCGGGCCATGGCCAGCACGGTGCGCCCCACTCCGGCGACCAGCGCGAGCAGCACCCCGGCCGACGCGACCGCGCCCCCGATGCGCACGAGGGGCGCCGCCCCGTCCCCGGCCGCGGTGGCCAGCGGCGCCGCGGACGCCGCGAGCGCTCCGGGCCCGGCGGCCCGCAGCGCCGCGACGGCGACCACCGCGTAGACCACCAGCACCAGGCCGAGCGCGAGCGGGATCGCCCGCGGGATGGTGCGTGCGGGGTCGCGGACCTCCTCGCCGAGCGTCGCTATCCGGGCGTACCCGGCGAAGGCGAAGAACAGCAGCCCGGCGGCCTGCAGCACCGCGAGCGGGCCGGCGTCGGCCCAGCCCTGCAGCGGTGCGGCGACGGCGGGGCGGGAGAACGCGGCGACGACCACCGCCGTCAGCACCGCGAGGGTGCACCCGACCAGGACCCGGGTGGCGAGCGCGGTGCGGGTGACGCCACGCAGGTTCACCGCGACCATCGCGACCACCGCCGCCGCCGCGACCGCACGGGCGTGGTCCGGCCAGGCGTGGGACCCCAGGGTGAGGGCCATCGCGGCGCACGACGCGGTCTTGCCCGTGACGAACGCCCACCCGGCGAGGAACCCCCACGTCTCCCCCAGCCGGCGGCGGCCGTACACGTAGGCACCACCGGACTCGGGGTGGCGGGCGGCGAGCCACGCCGAGGACATCGCGTTGGCGGCCGCGACCGCGCCGGCCACGGCGAGCGCGGGCAGCAGGGCCGTCCCGGCGACGGCCGCGGCGGGCCCGAACACGGCGAACACCCCGGCGCCGAGCATCGACCCGATCCCGAGGACGACGGCGTCGCCGGTGCCGATCCGGCGTCGGGGCGTCGTGTGCACGTGCTCACCCTTCCCGGTGTGCGGACGACCGGTCGAGGGGGTAACCACCGCGGCATGGGACCGACCCCGCACGACCGACCGCTGACGTTCACCATCGGGCACGAGGAGCTCGTCGTCCGGAAGCGCTACGAGGTGCTCAGCATCGTCAACGACATCCTGGTGGCGCTGTGGTTCGTGATCGGCAGCGTGCTGTTCTTCTCCGAGGCCACCAGCTACGCGGGGACCTGGCTGTTCCTCCTCGGCTCGATCGAGCTGATGATCCGGCCGGTGATCCGGCTCGCCCGCCGGGTGCACCTGCAGCGGATCACCGGGGCGCCGCCGGAGGCGAGCCACGACTTCTGACCCGGACGACGGCGCCCGCCACCGTTCACCGCACGAACCGCCCTTCCCACGGCAGGGTCCGGCGGCGCGGTTCGCGGACACCGGGCGGGGGTAGGCCGCTCGGGCACCGCACGAACGACCCGGAGGCACCCCGATGTCCGACAGCACGCTCAGCAAGGATCCGACCGCGGACCCGGCGGAGCACGATGCGTACTTCCCGTCGCCGTACTCGCTGGACGCCTACACCGCGCCGAGGACGGACTTCGACGGTCTCGCCACCGAGCGGCACGCCTGGTCCGGCGGCCGCTGGAAGGTGCTCGTCCTGGCCACCGACGAACGCTACCTGCGCATGGGCAACGGCACCTTCTTCTCCACCGGCAACCACCCGGTGGAGACACTGCTCCCCCTGCACCACGTACTGGAGGCCGGGTTCGGGGTCGAGATCGCGACGCTCACCGGCAACCCGGCGAAGTTCGAGTGGTGGGCCTACCCCGGCGAGGACGAGGCGGTCGCCAGCGCCCGCGAGAAGCTGCTCGCGCAGTGGCGGGCCCCGAAGTCGCTGGCCGAGGTCGTCGAGCGCGAGCTGGGCGAGGACTCGGACTACCTCGCGGTGTTCGTCCCGGGCGGGCACGGTGCGCTGTCCGGGCTGCCGTTCTCCACCGACGTCCGCGACACCCTGGAGTGGGCCATGCGCACCGACCGGCTCGTGGTGTCGCTGTGCCACGGGCCCGCGGCGTTCCTCTCCACCCGCATCGGCCGCGGCCGGTCGGTCTTCGAGGGCTACGAGATGTGCGTGTTCCCCGACGCGCTGGACGCGGGCGCCAACATCGACATCGGCTACCTGCCCGGCGAGATGCCGTGGCTGCTCGGCAAGGCCCTGACCGACGAGGGCGTCCGCGTCGTCAACGACGACATGACCGGCCGCTGCACCACCGACCGCAACGTCATCACCGGTGACAGCCCCCTGGCCGCGAACGAGCTGGGCAGGCGCACCGCGACCGCGCTGCTGGAGCACGCCCGCCGCCGCGGCTGACCGCTGTGCCTCAGGACGCCGTGCCACCGGCCGCGAGCCGCCACACCCGGTCGCGGCTGAACGGCTGGTGGTACGGCCGCACCCCCAGCGCACGGCGGATCGCGTTCGCGACCGCGGGCGCCACCGGGTTGTAGGGCGCCTCGCTCATCGACTTCGCGCCGTAGGTGCCCAGCGCGTCGTGGGTCCGGGCGTAGCGCACCTCGGTGACCGGGACGTCGGCCATCTGCGGCACCCGGTACGTGCGGAACACCGAGTTGAGGATCTCCCCGGACTCCCCGACGTACACCTCCTCGTAGAGCGCGCTGCCCAGACCCATCGCGGCGCCGCCCTCCACCTGCCCGCGCAGCTGCTCGGGGTTCAGGACGGTGCCGGCGTCGACGGCCTGCACCGAGCGCAGCACCCGGACCTCGCCGGTGGCGGTGTCCACCGCGACCCGCACGCCGTGGCAGTTCGCGGTGATCGCCCGCGCGGTGCCGGGTTCCTCCCCCGTCGCGGACAGTCCCCCCGGCGACGACGCGGCGGCCAGCACCTCGTCGAGGGACCACTCGCCGTCGGGGGTCGTGACGCCGTCGGCGTGCAGCTCTCCGCCGCCGGTGACCGCGAGGATGCGGGCCCGCAGCGCGGTGGCCGCGGCGTGCAGGGCCTTGCCCGCGACGGTGGTGCCCGCCGAGGCGAACGCCCCGGTGTCGTAGCCGCAGGCGTCGGTGTCGCCGTGGTGGGCGTCGACACGGTCCGCGGTCGTCCCGAGCACGGTCGCGACGACCTGACGGTGGGTGGTCGTGGTGCCGTTGCCGAACTCGACGGTGCCGGCACCGAGCCGGTAGCGCCCGCCGGGCAGCAGGGTCACCGTGGTGGTGGCGGCGTGCCCGAACGGGGCCATCGTCGTCATCATGCCCAGGGCGGTGCCCTCGCCGACGCGCCACGTCGGACCCTCCGGCACGGGGTCGCCGCTGCCGTCGGCCAGTGCGTCCTGCACGAGGTCGAGGCACTGGTCCATGCCGTAGCTGGTCCAGTGCAGGTCGTGCTCGGGGTCGCCGTGGTGGGCGACGTGCAGCGGGTCCCCGGCACGGACCATGTTGCGCCGCCGCAGGTCGAACGGGTCGAGACCGGCGACGATCGCCAGCTCGTCCATCGCGGACTCGACGGCGAACATCACCTGGCCCAGGCCGTAGCCGCGGAACGCGCCGCTGGGGACGTTGTTCGTGTAGACGACCTCGGCGTCGAGGTGCTTGACGGGGCAGTTGTAGACACTGACCGACTCGGCGACGGCGTGGAACAGCACCCCGCGGGAGTGGTTGCCGTAGGCGCCGGTGTCGGACAGGACGTCGAGCTTCATCGCGGTGAGCCGGCCGTCGTCGTCGGCGCCGAGGGTCACCGCGACCCGCATCGGGTGGCGCAGCGCGGTGCGGGTGAACTCCTCGGTCCGGGTGAACTCGTGGACGACGGTGCGCCCGGTCCGCAGCACCGCCAGCCCGACGAGGTCCTCGGCGAACATCTCCTGCTTGCCACCGAACCCGCCGCCGACCCGCGCGGTGTGCACCCGGACCCGGTCGGGGTCGAGGCCGAGCACGCGGGCGAGCTCGGCGCGGGTGAGGAACGGGACCTGGGTCCCCGCGCGGACGACGAGGCGCCCGTCGTCGTCGAGGGAGCCGATCGCCCCGTGGCACTCGAGCTGGGCGTGGGAGACGCGGCTGGTGCGCCAGGTGCCGGTGACGGTGTGCACGGACCCGGCGAGCGCGGCGTCGACGTCACCACCGTGTCCGCCGTGCAGGGCGAGCACGACGTTGCGGGACGACTCGTCGACGCGGTCGGCCGGGGTCCGGTCCGGGTGCACCAGCGGCGCACCGGGCAGGCGGGCCGCCTCCGGGTCCAGCACGGCGGGCAGCACCTCGTAGTCGACGGCGATCAGGGCGCAGGCGGCCTCGGCCTGCGCCGGGGTCTCGGCGACGACGGCCGCGACCCGCTGCCCGACGTGCCGCACGACGTCGTCGAGCATCCGGGTGTCGTCGGGGTCGTCGGTGCGGTGCTCGTGCCGGGCGGTGGAGTACCGCAGGTCCGGCACGTCGTGGTGGGTCAGCACCAGCGCGACGCCCGGCGCGGCCCGCGCAGCGGTGGCGTCGATCGACCGGATCCGGGCATGGGCGTGCGGGGAGCCGAGGACCCGCAGGTGCAGGGCACCGGTGAGGTCGACGTCGAAGGTGAACGGCTCGGTGCTGGTGACGATGCGCTCGGCCGCCGGGGGCCGGGCCGAGCAGCCGACCGTGCCCTCCGCGGCGCGGGGACCGTCGACGGCGCACCCGCGACGGACGCCGGTCTCGATCGCCTCCCGGATGCTGCGGTAGCCGGTGCAGCGGCACAGGTTGCCCTTCATCCGCCGCGGCAGGTCGTCGAGGTCGTCGGCGGTCAGGGCGGACGCAGTGACGATCTGCCCGGCCGTGCAGAACCCGCACTGGTAGCCGAACTTCTCCACGAACGCCTGCTGCACCGGGTGCAGCTCCCCGTCCGGCCCGGCCAGCCCGGCGACGGTCGTGACCCGCGCGCCGTCGAGACGCTGGGCGGGGATCAGGCAGGAGTGCACGGGCCGGTCGTCGAGCAGGACGGTGCAGGCGCCGCAGTCCCCGGCGTCGCAGCCCTTGCGCACCTCGAGGTGCCCGTGCTCGCGCAGGAAGGTGCGGGTGCACTGCCCCGGGGCGGGCTCGGCCTCCAGCTCGGTGTCGTTGATGTGCAGCTTCACGACAGTTCCTCCCGGATCTGCTCCAGCAGCACCGCGCTGACCCCGTGGCGCCAGTCCGCGGAACCGAGCGGGTCGGTGTACCAGCCGTCGACGGCGTCGACGTCGGCGCGCAGCCGGTCGGGGTCGGGCACACCGGTCGGGTAGCGCAGGACGGTGGGTGCCTCGGTCGCGGCGGTGATCACGAACGTGGCCGCGCCGCCGTCGCGCGCGGTGTCGACCCGCCCGGTGAGCACGGCGCCGGAGCGGCCGAGCTCGGCGAGTGCGATCTTGCGGAAGGCGGTGCGGGCGCGCAGTGCGGCACCGGGCAGCTCGACCGCGCGCAGGACCTCGCCGGGGCGCAGCGCGGTGGTGCCGTTCCCGGTGACGAGCGTCGCGACCGGCACCCGGTGCTCGGCGCCGTCGGGTGTCCAGACGACGGCGACGCCGTCGAGCGTCGCGGCGAGCGCGACCATCCCGGCGGCGGCGTAGGCACGGCACACGTTCCCGCCGACGGTCGCGGTGTGCCAGATCTTCCACGACGCCAGCAGGGCGTGCGCGCACTGGGCGAACAGCGGGGCCCCGGTGCGCTCCCCGTACCCGGCGAGGTCGGCGATCGGGCAGGTCGCCGCCACCGACAGCCCGCCGTCGGGCAGCGGTTCCAGGGGCTCCCAGCCCATCGTGGTCAGGTCGACCAGGCCGGTGACGCCGGGCTGCGGCTCGGAGAACAGCCAGGTCCCGCCGGCGAGGATCCGCTCCCCCGGCGCCAGCGCCAGGTCGGCGCGCTCGCGGGCGCGCCGGAACCCGGTGACGGTGTGCAGGTCCATCCGCTCACCCGGCCCGGGAGACGAGGTCGCGGTGCACCGCGGCGCACTCGGCGGCGACGGCGTCGGTGTCGACGGTGAGGACCGTGTCCTTCTCCACGACCGGGCGGCCGTGCACCAGCAGCAGCTCCAGCGGCGGCGGCGTGCCCAGGACGAGGGCGGCGACCGGGTCGGCGACGTCGCGGTGCCGGAACCCGTCCAGGCGCCACAGCGCGAGGTCGGCGAGCTTCCCGGTCTCGATCGACCCGATCTCGTCCTCGCGACCGAGCACCCGGGCGCCGCCGAGCGTGCCGAGCTCCAGGGCCTCGCGCACCGACAGGGCACGGGGACCGCCCGCGGCACGGGCGAACAGGACGGCGTGCTTGACGTCCTCCAGCAGGTGGGTGCCCTCGTTGGAGGCGGCGCCGTCGACGCCGATCCCCACCCGGGCGCCGGCATCGACGAGGTCACGGACCCGCGCGATGCCGGCACCGAGACGACCGTTGGAGGTGGGGCAGTGCGCGACGCCGGTGCCGGTGGCGCCGATGGTCTTCACCGCCTCGTCGTCGAGGTGCACGGTGTGCGCGAACCACACGTCGGGCCCGGTCCAGCCCAGGTCGGCGACGTACTCGGTGGGGGTGGCGCCGAAGCGCTCCCGGCAGTACGCCTCCTCGTCGTCGGTCTCGGCGAGGTGGGTGTGCAGCCGCACACCGAGCTCGCGGGCCAGCGCCGCGGACTCCCGCATCAGCTCCGGTGTCACCGAGAACGGCGAGCAGGGGGCCAGCGCGATCCGCAGCATCGACCCCGGTGACGGGTCGTGCCAGCGGGCGACGGCGTCGGCGGAGGCGGCGAGGATCTCGTCGCGGTCGGAGACGACGTGGTCCGGCGGCAGCCCGCCCGCGCTGCGCCCCAGGTCCATCGACCCGCGGGTCGGGTGGAACCGCAGCCCCACCTGCTGAGCGGCCCGGATCTCGGCGCCGAGCACGTCGCCGCCCTCCCGGGGGAACACGTAGTGGTGGTCGGTGGTGGTCGTGCATCCCGACAACGCGAGCGCCGACAGCGCCCCGGTGGCGCCGGTGTGCACGGCGTGCTCGTCGATGCCAGCCCACACCGGGTAGAGCGTGGTCAGCCACTCGAACAGCGTGTGGTCGACGGCGAGTCCGCGGGTCACCCACTGGTAGAGGTGGTGGTGGGTGTTGACCAGCCCCGGGGTGAGCAGGCAGCCGCGGGCGTCGACCCGGCGGTCGTAGGACCCCGCCGGGGCGGGGCCGGGCCCCACGCCAGCGATCCGTTCCCCCTCGACGACGACGTGCCCGCCGGGGATCTCCTCCCCGGTGACGGTGACGACGTGGGCACCCTCGATGGCGACCCGGCTGGCGGTCCGCCCGGCGTTCGGCTGCTGCATGGACCCCAGTGCACCGTGTGACGGTCACCGGGAGAAGGCACCACTGTGACGAATCGGGGTCCCGCCGGGTGCACCGAGTTGTAGGTTCCTCCCATGCTGCTCTCGGAGCTGGTCGCGCGACCGGAGCTGCGGCTGCGGGTCCTGCACGGCTCGGCGGCCGATCTGGACCGGTCCGTGCGCTGGGTGTACCCGACCGACCTGCCCGACCCGTCGCGTTACCTGGGCGGCGGCGAGCTGGTGGTGTCCGGGCTGGTGTGGCGGCGGACACCGGCGGACTCGGAGCGGTTCGTCGCGGCCGTCGCCCGGTCCGGCGCGGCGGCGCTGGTGGCCGGCGAAGCCGTGTTCGGCGACATCCCGGCCGACGTCGTCGACGCCTGCCGCCGCCACGACCTCGTCCTGGTCGCGGTCCCGGTGGACGTGTCGTTCGGCGCGGTGACCGAGGTGGTGATCGGGGCGCTGTCCGCGGCCCGCGGGGACCGGCTCGCCCACACCCTGGGCCGGCACCGGCGGCTGCTCGCCGCGTTCGCCGGCGGCGCGGAGCTGGCCGAGCTGGCCGGGTCGGTCTCGGCGGGCTCCGGCCTGGTCTGCCGGGTGCTCACCGCCGCGGGCGGCCTGCTGGCCGGGCCGGCCCTGCCCGACGCCGAGCGCGACGCCGTCGTCGCCGGGTTCCTGACCGCGGGCCGGCTGCCGGTGACCGTCCCGGCCGGTCGGGAGGGTGCCGCGCACCTGGTTGTCCCCGCGGCACCGGGAACGGCACGGGCCACCGGCTGGCTGGTCTCCGCACAGCTGCCGCCGGGCACCGCGCAGGCGGGCACCGAGGCCGTCGACGCCGTCGGGGAGCTGGCCGCCATCGCCGCGCTGGACCGGTCCCGGCGCCGCGAGGGCGCGGCGGTGGCCCGCCCGATCGCCGACGACGCGCTGGCCCGGATCGCCGCCGACACCGGCGACCGGCCGGAGACCCGGGTGCGGCTGCGCCAGGCCGGGGTGGAGCCGGACGGGACCCTCGCCGTGGTCGTGCTGCGCGCCTCGGGCGTCGCGGACCCGGCCGACACCGCGCACACCGTGCTGCTCGACGCGCTGGTCGGCACCGGCCCGGCCGCGGTCGGGGTGCTGGGTGGCGACGCGGTCGCCGTCGTCGCGGTACCCGGGCGTGCGGACACCCCGGACCCGGTCGAGGTGGTGCTGGGCGCGGTGCACCGGCTCGGGCCGGGTCTGGCGGGCGGACGGCTGTCGGCCGGGGTGTCGCGGCCGTCGACGGCGGAGGCGCTGTCGGGCGCGCTCGCCGAGGCCGGGCACGCCGCGGGACTGGCGGCGTCCCGGGTGGGCCCGGTGACCTCGGTGCGGGCCGGGGAGATCACCTCGCACGTGGCGCTGCTGGCCGGGGTCCCCGACGACGTCCGGCGCGGCTTCGCCGCCCAGGTCCTCGGCCCGGTGCTCGACCACGACGCGCGGTCGGGCACCGGGCTGGTGGAGACCCTGGAGGTGTTCCTCGACGAGTCCGGGTCGTGGAACCGGACCGCGGCCCGACTGCACCTGCACGTCAACACCGTCCGGTACCGGATCGGTCGGGTGGCGGAGCTGACCGGGCGGGACCCGTCCTCGTTCACCGACCGCGTCGACCTCTACCTGGCGCTGCGCTCGCGCTGACGGCGGCTCAGCGGCGGGCGCCGGCGGGGCGGCGGCGCACCGGCTTGGCGCCCGGCCGTGGCGCCCGGCCGCGTTCCGGCGCCGGCGGGGCGACGACGACCGGTGGCCTGCGGTCGAGCAGCCGGGTGAGCACGAGCTGCTGGACCAGGGTCGCGACGCTGCCGGTCATCCAGTAGAGCAGCAGCGCGACCGGCACCGGGTAGAGCAGCCCACCGGCGAGTACCCCGACCGGCGCGATCCAGGGCAGGGCCGCGAGGATCCGGGTGGCGCCCTGCGGCACGGCACCCGGGTCGGCCCGGGCGTAGCGCATGCTGAGGTGGGTGCAGACCGCGGCGAGCACGGTCAGCACCACCACGACGGCGGCGACCGCCGCCCCGTCGACGGGTGCCCCGCCGAACGCGGCGAGCTGCTCGGCGGGCATCCGCAGCCACGCCGACAGCGGCGCCCCGAACAGCCGGGCCTGCAGGAACGACGCGACCTGGTCGGGTGGGAAGGCGTAGTTGGCGAGTGCGGCGTTCTGTTCGGAGGTCAGGCCGGGCCGGTTGAACGAGCGCAGCACGTGCAGCAGCGCGACGAACACCGGGATCTGCAGGAACACCACCCCGAGCCCGGTGACCGGTGACGAGCCGTGCGTGCGGTGCAGCGCGGCGGTCGCCTCGGCGAGTGCCCGGGCGTCGCCGCGGTGGCGTTCGCGGAGCCGGGCGACCTGCGGGGCCAGTGCGCGACCGATCCGGGCGGCGCGCATCCGGGTCCATGCCGAGCGCACCAGCAGCGCCCGGACGGTGAGCACGAGGAACACCACCGACAGCGCCCAGGACAGGCCGGTGGCCGGTCCGAACAGGGCGCCGAACAACTCGTGCCACAGGCGCATGACGAAGGAGACGGGGTAGTACAGGAAGTCGAGCACTTCTCACTCCGGGGACGTCCGAGGGGCAGGACGGGACCCGGAGCAGGGACGACGACGGGCCGGTGCGCACACCGCACCGGCCGGCGGCGCGGCGCGTCAGGCGGCCGCGACGGTGCCGGGAACCTGCTCCGGGTGGAGCGGTCCCGGAGCGCGCGGCCGGGCACGGCCCGCCGCGTCGGGGTCGGTCTGCCGGACGATCCCGGCCCGGTGCCGGACCCGGCGGGCCTCACGGACCGGGGTGGTCGCGGCAGTGGCGACGAGGTGGATCGCGCCGAGCTCGCGGTGCCCTGCCCACACGAGGACGGCGAGCGCGACCACGGCGCCGACGAGCCCGGTGTCGACGTCGGCGGGCAGCAGGACCGGCACGAGCAGGAGCAGCGACGCGACCAGCAGGGCCGCCCCCGCTCGCGCGCGCCGGCCGATCCCGAGGTCCACGCCGCCCACCGTACCGGCCCCGGACACCCGCAGCGGCCGGCGCGGACCGCCCGCGCCGGCCGGTGGGCCCTGCGCCGGTCACCGGGTCAGCCGGACACCAGGTCGTCGAACCGGCGCCCCGCGACCTTGGCGATCTCCACCAGGGCCGTCGCGTGCTCCTGCGCGGGCGGGTGCTCCAACCTCCGCCGCGCGGTGGCGAGCAAGGTGCGGGTGTCCCCCGCGTCGCGCAGGCAGACGATCAGCGGGAACCCGAAGCGCTCCCGGTAGGCCGCCGCCACGGCGCAGAGCTCGGCGCGGTCGTCGTTGCCGAGCAGGGCCAGCCCGGCCCGGTCACGCAGTGCCGCCGCGGCCGTGCCACCGACGGGGCCACCGACGGGGCCACCGACCGGGCCGACGCCGTCGGGGCGGCGGGGGGCCGGGGCGCCGGAGCCGCCCGCGCCGGCGAGCCCCCCGAGGTCGGGGTAGTGGCCCATCAGCGCCCGCTGCTCCTCGGGCGGCGCGGCGAACAGCTCGTCCTGCACCGCCGCGCGCAGCGCGGTGGCGTCGGCGAAGGGGCCGCGGGCGTGCACCCGGGCGGGCACCGCGGTCGGGCCCTCGAACAGCCGCCCGAGCACCGCGGAGAACTCGCCGGCGTCGGCGGAGGCGAGCCGGTCGAAGGTCACCGTGTCCCCGCCGGGCGTCGCGGGTGCGATGTCGCGGCGGCGCCCGGTGTGGAAGAACAGCAGGTTGAGCCCGATCGCGACGACGCTGCCCGCGGTGATCCCGGAGCCGAGCACGATGCCCGCCCACTCCGGCAGGGCCTGCGCCACGTCCGGCTGCACGGTCACGAACAGCGCGACCCCGAGCCCGGACCCGACCACGACGACGTTGCGGTGGTCGCGGAAGTCGACCCGCGACAGCGTCTGGATCCCGACGACGGCGACGGTCGCGAACATCGCCAGCGCCGCACCGCCCAGCACCGGGTGCGGGACGGCCGCGACCAGCGCCCCGGCCTTCGGCACCAGTCCGATGAGGATCATGAAACCGCCCGCGGCGGCCACCACCCAGCGGCTGGAGACCCGGGTCAGCCGGACGAGGCCGACGTTCTCGGCGAAGCAGGTGTAGGGGAAGGAGTTGAGGACGCCGCCCAGGGTGGTGGCGGCGCCGTCGGCGCGCAGGGCGCGGGCGACGTCGTCCGACCCGACCTTCTTGTCCACGATCTCGCCGGTGGCGATCACGTCACCGGTCGTCTCGACCGCGGTGATCATCATGACGACGATCATCGACAGGATCGCGGCGATCGAGAACTGCGGCCAGCCGAAGTGGAACGGCGTGGTGACCCCGACCCAGTCCGACTCCCCCACCGCGGACAGGTCGACCAGACCGAACGGCACCGCGGCGAGCGTGCCGAGCACGAGCCCGGCCAGCACGGCGACCGTCGCGAGGAATCCGCGGAACAGCCGCTGGATCAGCACGATCACCGCCAGCGTCCCGAGGGCGAGCCCGAGGTAGAGCGGGTTGCCGGGGTCGGGGGCGTTCGAGCCGCCGACGGCGTCGGTCGCGGCGACCGGCAGCAGGGCCAGCCCGATCACGGTGATCACCGTGCCGGTGACGACCGGGGGGAAGAACCGCAGCAGCCGCGCGAAGTAGGGAGCGGCGAAGAAGGTGACCAGCCCGGCGACGATCACCGCGCCGTAGATGGTGGTCAGCCCCTGCGTCCCGCCCCCCGCGGCGAGCCCGATCGCGATCATCGGGGAGACCGCGGTGAACGTGACGCCCTGCAGCAGCGGCAGCCGCACCCCGATCCGGCCGATCCCGACCGACTGCAGGATCGAGGCGATGCCGCAGGTGAACAGGTCGGCGTTGATCAGGTGGATGAGCTGGCGCTCGTCGAGCCCGATGGCGTTGGCGAGCAGGATCGGCACGACGACGGCACCGGCGTAGAACGCCAGCACGTGCTGCATGCCGTAGACGGCGAGCCGTCCGGCGGGCGGCACCCGGTCGACCGGGTGGACGGGACGGGCGGGATCGGCAGTGGCGCTGGTGGATCGGCGCAGGCGCATCGGTGACCTCGATGGGAGCCGGAGGGGGATGACGGGGCGGGGCGCGCAGAGGGGCCGGATTGCGACCTGCATCACCATGCGCCCGGGCCGGGACCCCCCGGCACCGCCGTCCCCGACGAACCCCGGGCCGCTCGTCGCGGGGCTTTCGTAGGTTCCGACAGTCGACCCGGACATCGGGACCCCGGCGGGACACCGTTCGGAACCTCCCGGACATCCCGTCGAAACCCGGGACCGGACACAATGCGGGCATGCACCTCAGTCCGAGCGAGCGCGACAAGCTCCTCGTCCACGTCGCCGCCGACGTCGCCCGCAGGCGCCGCGAGCGGGGTCTGCGGATGAACTACCCGGAGTCGGTCGCCCTGATCACAGAGCACGTCCTGGAGGGCGCCCGCGACGGCCGCACCGTCAGCGAGCTGATGAGCAGCGGCCGGGAGGTCCTGACCCGCGACGACGTCCTCGACGGCGTCCCGGAGATGCTCGACTCGGTACAGGTGGAGGCCACCTTCCCGGACGGCACGAAGCTCGTCACCGTGCACGGGCCGATCGCGTGACCCCCGGCGAGATCCTCGTCGGCGAGGAGCCGGTCGAGCTGCACCCCGGCCGCCCCCGGCTGACCCTGACCGTGGTCAACGCCGCGGACCGCCCGGTGCAGGTCGGCTCGCACTACCACTTCGCCGCCGCGAACCCCGGCCTGTCCTTCGACCGCGACGCCGCCTGGGGGCACCGGCTCGACGTCCCCGCCGGGACCTCGGTGCGGTTCGAGCCCGGGGTGGAGCGCGAGGTGACACTGGTGCCGATCGCCGGGGCACGCCGGGTCCCCGGTCTGCGCCCCGAACGGGCCGGCGCCCTCGACGAGCGGAGCTACGAGCAGTGAGCATCGACCGAGCGCGCTACGCCGACCTGTACGGCCCGACCGTCGGCGACCGGATCCGGCTCGCCGACACGAACCTGCTGATCGAGGTCACCGAGGACCGCTCCCGCGGCCCGGCGTCCGGCGACGAGGTGCTGTTCGGCGGCGGCAAGGTGATCCGGGAGTCGATGGGTCAGGCCGCCGTCCTCGCCGCGGACTGCCCGGACCTGGTGATCACCGGCGCCGTCGTGCTGGACCACTGGGGTGTGGTGAAGGCCGACGTCGGCGTGAAGGACGGCCGGATCGTCGCCATCGGCAAGGCCGGCAACCCCGACACCATGGACGGCGTCGACCCCGCCCTGGTCATCGGGCCCGGCACCGAGGTGCTGGCCGGCAACGGCCGCATCCTCACCGCGGGCGCGGTCGACGCGCACGTGCACTTCATCTGCCCGCAGCTGGTCGAGACCGCGCTCGCCTCCGGCGTCACGACGCTGTTCGGTGGCGGCACCGGGCCCGTCGACGGCTCGAAGGCCACCACCGTCACCCCCGGACCGTGGAACATCGGCCGCATGCTGGCGGCCATGGACCACCAGCCGGTGAACCTGCTCCTGATGGGCAAGGGCAACACCACCTCGCACGAGGCACTGCACGAGCAGCTGCGGGCCGGGGCGGGCGGGTTCAAGCTGCACGAGGACTGGGGCACCACCCCGTCGGCGATCGACGTCTGCCTGCGGGTGTGCGAGGAGACCGGCGTCCAGGCCGCGATCCACACCGACACCCTCAACGAGGCCGGGTTCCTGCAGTCCACACTGGAGGCCATCGCCGGGCGTTCGATCAACGCCTTCCACACCGAGGGCGCGGGCGGCGGGCACGCCCCGGACATCATCGAGGTCGTCGGCACGGGGCACGTGCTGCCGTCGTCGACGAACCCGACCCGGCCGCACACCGTCAACACCCTCGACGAGCACCTCGACATGCTCATGGTCTGCCACCACCTCAACCCGTCGGTGCCCGAGGACCTGGCGTTCGCCGAGTCCCGGATCCGCCCGACGACGATCGCCGCCGAGGACGTGCTGCACGACCTGGGTGCGATCTCGATGATGAGCTCGGACTCCCAGGCGATGGGCCGCATCGGCGAGGTCGTCATCCGGACCTGGCAGACCGCGCACGTCATGAAGGCCGCCCGCGGGCCGCTGCCCGGCGACTCCGACCGCGCCGACAACCTGCGTGCCCGGCGCTACGTCGCGAAGTACACGATCAACCCGGCGCTGGCGCACGGCGCCGCCGAGCACATCGGGTCGGTCGAGGTCGGCAAGCTCGCCGACCTCGTGCTGTGGGAGCCGAAGTTCTTCGGGGTGCGCCCCGAGGTCGTGCTCAAGGGCGGGTTCGCGGTGTGGGCGCAGATGGGCGACGCGAACGCCTCCATCCCGACCCCGGGCCCGGTGTACGGCCGGCCGATGTTCGGCTACGCCCACACCCCCGCGGCGCTGGGCTCGCTGACGTTCATGGCCCCCTCGGCCCTCGACGAGGGCGTCCCCGACCGCCTCGGTCTGGCGACCCCCGCGGTGCCGGTGGCCGACACGCGCTCGGTGCGCAAGGCCGGGATGCTGCTCAACGACGCGACCCCGGACGTGCGGGTCGACCCGGACTCGTTCACCGTGACGATCGACGGCGACGTCGTCGAGCCTGCCCCCGTCGCCGAGCTGCCGATGGCGCAGCGGTACTTCCTGTTCTGATGCTCGCCTCGCTCGTCCTGTCCGACGCCCGGTTCCCCGGCGGTGGGCACGTGCACTCCGGCGGTCTGGAGGAGGCCGCCGACCGTGGCCTGGTCACCGACGTCGCGTCGCTGCACGCCTTCCTCCGGGGGCGGCTGCGCACCGCGGGCCGGCTCGCCGCCTGCGCCGCCGCGGCCGCCGCCGACCTCGCCGCCGGCCCCGCTGCCGACCTCGCCGCGGCGAGCGGCGCCGGGTGGGCGGAGCTCGACGCCGCACTCGACGCGCGCACCCCCTCGGCCGCCCAGCGGGAGGCGTCGCGGTCCCAGGGCCGGGCGTCGCTGCGCGCGGTCCGCTCGGCGTGGCCGTCGGCCGCCCTCGACGCCCTGGTCGCCGTCCACCGGCGGCCGCACCACCCACTGCTCGTCGGGGTCGTCGTCGGCGCGGCCGGGGAGCCGCCGGCCGCGGCGGCCCGCTGCGTCGGCTACCTCGCCGTGTCCGGGCCCGCATCGGCGGCGGTGCGGCTGCTCGGGCTGGACCCGTTCGCCGTCAACACCGCCGTCGTCGCCCTCGGCAACGAGCTGGAGGCCCTGGCCGCCGAGGCCGCGGGCCTCGCCGGGGGCGACCCCGCCGATCTCCCGGCGCCCGGGGCGCCGCTGCTCGACCTCATGGCCGAGTCCCACGTCCACCACCACCGCGAGAGGGTGCGTCTCTTTGCCTCCTGAGTCCGCAACGACCGGCCACGGTCACGGCCACGTGATCAGCTTCGACCCGACCGTCACCGACCACGACCACCACGCCCCGGCCCCCGCCGGTGGCCGCGCGGTGCGCATCGGCATCGGCGGCCCGGTCGGCTCCGGCAAGACCGCGCTGGTCGCCGCGCTGGCCCGCGGCCTCGCCGGGCGCGTCCGCCTCGCCGTGGTCACCAACGACATCTACACCACCGAGGACGCCGACTTCCTGCGCCGCAACGCCGTCCTCGCGCCGGAGCGGGTCGAGGCCGTGCAGACCGGCTGCTGCCCGCACACCGCCATCCGCGACGACATCACCGCCAACCTCGACGCGGTCGAGCTGCTGGAGGAGCGCTTCGCCGACGTCGACGGCGGGCTCGAGCTCGTGCTGGTCGAGTCCGGCGGGGACAACCTCACCGCGGTGTTCTCCCGCGGGCTGGTGGACCGGCAGATCTTCGTCGTCGACGTCGCCGGTGGGGACAAGGTGCCGCGCAAGGGCGGCCCGGGTGTCACCACCGCCGACCTGCTGGTGATCAACAAGACCGACCTGGCGCCGCTCGTGGGCGCCGACCTCGGGGTCATGACCGGCGACGCCGCGCGGATCCGCGGGGAGCTGCCGGTGATCGCGCAGTCGCTGGTGGAGGACCCGGGCGCGACCGAGGTCGGGGCGTGGGTGTGCGAGCAGGTCGCCGCCGTCCGCGCCACGGTCTGAGGTGCGGGCACGCGCCGAGCTGGTCGTCGCCGGGCACGACGGCCGGACCGTCGTCCGGCGCCTGCGCGCGCAGTCCCCGCTCGCGCTGATCCCGCGGCGGGGAGCCGCCGGGGCCGGGGCGGACGGCGCGGTGGTGCACCTGGTCGGATCGGCGTCGACCCCGCTGGCCGGTGACGACGTCGAGCTCGTCGTCACCGTCGGGCCGGGCGCGCACCTGACGCTGTGCGGCGTCGCGGCCGCCGTCGCGCTGCCGGGCGGCGGACCCGGCCGCCCGAGCCGGACGGTGCTGCGCTGCACCGTCGCCGAGGGCGGCTCGCTGACCCACCTGCCCGAGCCGACGGTGGTCACCGCCCGAGCCCACCACGAGACCGTCCTGGACGTGGAGCTGGCCGCGACCGCGTCGCTGCACGCCCGTGACGTCCTGGTCGCCGGCCGCACCGGCGAGCGGCCCGGCCGCTACCGCGGCACCGTCCGGATCACCCAGGACGGCCGGCCGCTGCTGGTGCAGACCCAGGAGATCGGCGACCCGCTGCTCGACGGCTCCCCCGCCCACCTCGGCGGGCACCGGGTGCTGGGCACCGAGGTGGTCGTCGACGCTCCGGGCCCGGTGGCCGCGGCCGCCGGGCCGGGCTGGAGCCTGTCCCCGCTGGCGGTACGCGGCGCGCTCGCGACCGCCGTCGGGCACGACGCCGTCACCGCGGGCCGCCGGCTCGCCGCCGCCGTGGCCGCCGCGGGTCCGGTCCCCGCGCCGGTGTGACCGCTCCCGGCCGCGGCCGGGAACCGGCCGCGGACCTCAGGGCTGCGCGGGCAGCACGTGCTCCTTCGCCCGGTCGGTCGCCAGGCACAGCGAGCAGACGTGCCCACCCGCCGCGCTCGCCGTCATGTCCGGGCGCTCCAGGTCCTGTCCGCACGAGCGACAGCTGAGGACGGCGGCGGAGGGGTTGCCGTGGTCGTCGAACATCGGCTCGTCGATGCCGTCGTCGGTGCGCCGCAGGTAGTAGCGGCCTCGGGTCGCCGCCGCGAGGACCGGCGGCAGGACGAACCCGAGGACGATCGCCACCACCGGCGAGAACGGCTGGACCGCGCTGCCGAGCGCGCCGAAGAACGTCGCGATGGACAGCCCGCCCGCCACGACGACCGACCCGAAGCCGACCGGGTTCACCGCGTAGAGCATGCCGCGGCGGAACTCCGGGACCTTCGGCGAGATCTTCAGCAGGTACTTGTTGACGACGATGTCGGTCGCGACGCCCACGATCCACGCGATGCCCATGTTGGCGTAGAAGCCGAGGATGGTGTTGAGGAAGTCGAACATGTTCGCCTCCATCAGCACCAGCGCGATCAGCAGGTTGACCCCGAGGAACACCAGCCGACCCGGGTAGTGCCCGGTGATGCGGGTGAAGGAGTTCGTCCACGCCAGCGAGCCCGAGTAGGCGTTCGTGACGTTGATCTTGATCTGGCTGATGACGACCAGCACGACGGCCAGCGTGATGGCCAGCCAGCCCGGCATGAGGTCCTGGTAGATGAGCAGGAACTGCTGCACGGGCTCGTTCGCGACCTCGGCACCGCCGGCGACGTTGGCGATGAAGTAGACCGCCAGGAACAGCCCGACGACCTGCTTCGCCGCACCGAACAGCACCCAGTCCGGCCCGGCGAGCAGCGTCGCGGTCCACCAGCGGCGCGCGTTCTCCGGGGTCTTCGGCGGCATGAACCGCAGGTAGTCGATCTGCTCGGCGATCTGGGCGATCAGCGACAGGCAGACCCCGGCGGCGAGCATGACCGAACCGAGACTCGGCGCGCCCATCCCGTCCTCACCCTGGTAGGCCAGGAAGGTCGACACCGAGTCGGGGTGGGCGAACAGCAGGTAGCCGAAGGGCAGCACCATCAGGACCAGCCACAGCGGGGTCGTCCACAGCTGCAGCTTCGACAGCAGCGACATCCCGTAGACGACCAGCGGGAAGATCACCACGGTGGACAGCGCGTAGCCGATCCAGACCGGGATGCCCAGTCCGAGCTCGAGGCCCTGGGCCATGATCGAGCCCTCGAGGGCGAAGAAGATGAAGGTGAACGTCGCGAAGATGACGTTGGTGAGGATCGAGCCGTAGTAGCCGAAGCCGCTGCCGCGGGTGATGAGGTCGAGGTCGAGGTTGTAGCGCGCGGCGTAGTAGGCCACCGGCGTGCCGGTCGCGATCACCACCAGGGCGAACACGAGGATCCCCCACAACGCGTTCGTCGTGCCGTAGGCGATGCCGATGTTGGCCCCGATCGCGAAGTCGGCGAGGTAGGCGATCCCGCCGAGCGCGGTCACCCCGACCACCCCGGGCGACCAACGCCGGTAGCTGCGCGGCGCGAACCGCAGCGTGTAGTCCTCGAGCGTCTCGCGCGCCGCGCCGACGGCGGTCGGCGCGCCGTCGGTCGTCGCCGGCGAGCTCATCTCCTGGGTCATCTCCGCTCCTTCGGCAGCCGGGTCGGGGGCCGCCGGGGACGAATGCTCCGTCGCGCACCTGTCGCGCACGGTTGCCCGGATGTGACGACTGTGTGACGGCGCAGACCGATGAACCGGATGTTCCGGACATCACGTGACGAGAGATCACCGGCGGTGACGACTGCATGACGTTCGTGGCGGGGCGGGTGCGCCGCGCCGCGGACACGGACCACCGTGGAAGCCCGGAGCACCCCTGCGCCCCACCGGGATCCGACGACACCCGGTGCCGGGACCGGCACATCGGGACCTCCACCGTGTCCGGACACCGCACGGTGAGCCTTGACACCGCGTCTTCCCGACACCAACACTGACATCGTTCGGAATCACGATTCCGCATCATGAAATGTGCGGAACCGCACGGAAGCAGGGCCCATGTCGGACGCACTGTCCCTCGATCATCTCAACACCGCGCCGCCGGACGAGCTGCGCCCCGTCCTGCGGGCCTGCGTCACCTCGTCCGCCTGGGCCGACCGGTTCCTCGCCGGCCGGCCCTACGCCCGCGTCGACGACGCCGTCGCCGCGGCGGAGAAGGCGGTGCTCGCCCTCGACACCGCGCAGATCGACGCCGCCCTCGCCGGGCACCCCCGGATCGGCGAGCGCCCCGGTGGCGCGCACGCCGACGGTGCCGCCTTCTCCCGCTCCGAGCAGTCCGGCGTGGACTCGGGGTCGGACACCGCGGCCCGGCTCGCCGCGGGCAACGCCGCCTACGAGCAGCGGTTCGGCCACGTCTTCCTGATCCGCGCCGCGGGCCGCGACGCGGACCAGATCCTCACCGAGCTGGAGCGCAGGCTGGGCAACGACCCGGCCACCGAGCGCGCCGAGGCCGCCGGGCAGCTGGCCGAGATCACCGCGCTGCGGATGCGGCAGGTGCTGGCATGAGCAGCTTCTCCACCCACGTCCTCGACGCCGCGGCGGGCCGCCCGGCCACCGGCGTCCCGGTGACCCTGACCGGCGCCGACGGGACCATGCTGGCCTCGGGCACCACCGACGACGACGGGCGCTGGCGCGCCCCCGACTCCGCCGCGCTCACCGCGGGGGTGTTGCACCGGATCACGTTCACGACGCCGAGCCCGTTCTTCCCGGAGGTGTCGATCGCGTTCCGGCCGGAGCGCACCGACCGCCACCACCACGTCCCGCTGCTGCTGTCGCCCTACTCCTACTCCACCTACCTCGGGAGCTGACATGTCCGTCTCGGTCCACCTCGGCGACAACAAGTACGGCAAGGCGGAGGTCCGCGTGGTGCGGGTCGTGCGCGACACCGCCCGGCACGAGATCACCGATCTCAACGTCACCAGCCAGCTGCGCGGCGCGGCCCTGGAGAGCAGCTACCTGACCGGGGACAACTCGAAGGTCGTCGCCACCGACACCCAGAAGAACGTCGTCTACGCCTTCGCCGCCGAGCACGGGATCACCTCCCCTGAGGAGTTCCTGATGCTGCTCGGGGACCACTTCACCGGCGAGTTCGAGTGGATCACCGGCGGGCTGTGGCAGGCCGAGCTCTACGAGTGGGAGCGGATCCTCGTCGACGGCGCGGGGCACGACCACTCCTTCGTCCGCAAGGGCCGCGCCACCCGGCTCGCCACCGTGCAGAAGGCCGGCGGGGCCACCCACGTCACCGCGGGTCTGAAGGACCTCACCGTGCTGAAGTCCACCGGCAGCGAGTTCCACGGCTTCCCCCGGGACCGCTACACGACCCTGGTCGAGACCGACGACCGCATCCTGGCCACCTCGGTCACCGCGCGCTGGCGCTACCTGCCCGAGGCCGTCGCCGCCGGGATCGACTACAACGCCGCCTACGACACGATCGGCGCGGCGATGCTGTCCGCGTTCGCCACCACCCACTCGCTCGCACTGCAGCAGTCGCTCTACGAGATGGGCCGCGCCGGCATCGAGGCGTGCGACGGCGTCGCCGAGATCCGGTTCGCGATGCCCAACAAGCACCACTTCCTGTCCGACCTCTCCCCGTTCGGCCTCAAGAACCCGAACGAGGTGTTCTACGCCGCGGACCGCCCCTACGGCCTGATCGAGGGCACCGTCGTCCGCGACGGCGTGACCCCGGCGCCGGAGGCGTGGACCGACGTCCCGTCGTCGGTCTGACCCATCCCACCACCTCCGCACTGAGGGGACGCCCATGAGCACCGACGACGCGGACGTGCCGGCGACGACCGGCCGACGCACGACCGCCACGACAGGCCCCCGCCCCGAGGACGACCGGCTCGGCCTCGGACCCACGGTGGGCTACGGCGTGCAGCACGTTCTCGCGATGTTCGGCGGCGTCATCGCCGTCCCGATCATCATCGGCGGCGCGGCCGGGCTGGACCCCGCGCAGAGCGCCGTCCTGGTGGCCAGCGGGCTGTTCGTGAGCGGTCTCGCGACACTCCTGCAGACGCTCGGGCTGCCGTTCTTCGGCTCCCAGCTGCCGCTGGTGCAGGGCACCTCGTTCGCGTCGGTGTCGACGATGATCGCGATCGTCGGCGACGACGGCACCGACGGCCTGCGCGTCGTCTTCGGCGCGGTGATCGTCGCGGCGCTGGTCGGGCTGCTCATCTCGCCGTTCTTCGCGAAGGTGGTGAGGCTGTTCCCGCCGGTGGTCACCGGGTCGATCATCACCGTCATCGGGTTGTCGCTGATGCCGGTGGCGACCGGGTGGATCACCGGCCGGGAGACGGTCACGGTCGCCGGCGCGACGGTGCCCAACCCCACGTTCGCCTCGCTGCCGAACATCGCGCTGGCCGCGTTCACCTTCCTGGTCGTGATCGTCGCCAGCAAGATCCGGGTCGTCTCCCGGCTCTCGGTGCTGCTCGGCCTGCTGGTGGGCACCGTCGTCGCCCTGGTGCTGGGGCTGAGCAGCTTCGCGAAGGTGGGCGAGGCGAGCGTGGCCGCCGTCCCGACGCCGTTCGCGTTCGGCGGGCCGCTGTTCGAGATCGGCGCGATCGTCTCGATGGTCATCGTCATCCTGGTGGTCATGGTGGAGACGACCGCGGACATCCTCGCGGTCGGCGAGGTCGTCGGGGCCGAGGTGGACTCCCGCCGGGTCGGGGACGGCCTGCGCGCGGACATGGCGGCCTCGGCGCTCGCGCCGGTGTTCAACTCCTTCCCCGCGACGGCGTTCGCCCAGAACGTCGGCCTGGTCGCGCTGACCGGGATCCGGAGCCGGTTCGCCGTCGCCGCGGGCGGGCTGCTGGTGCTGGGGCTCTCGCCGATGGCGTCGGCGGTGTTCTCGGCGATCCCGCAGCCGGTGCTCGGCGGAGCCGGGATCGTGCTGTTCGGCACGGTCGCCGCGAGCGGCATCCGGACGCTCGCCTCGGTCGAGTACCGCAACACCAACAACATGGTGATCGTCGCGGCGGCGGTGGCGTTCGGCCTGATCCCGGTGGTGTCGCCGGACTTCTGGGCGAACTTCCCGGAGTGGTTCGCGACGATCTTCCACTCCGGCATCAGCTCGGCGGCGATCGTCGCGGTGCTGCTGAACCTGTTCTTCAACGTGCTCGCCCCCGGGCGGCCGTCGGCACCGTCGATCGTCGCCGCGGGGCCGCCGGTGCTCGTGCAGATCGGGGAGATCCGGATCCTGTCCTCCGGTGAGGTGCTGGGCCCGGACTCCTACGAGCCGGTCACCACCAAGCCCGGGACCCAGGTCCGCGACGAGTGATCGTCTCCTCCGAGGGGGCCGGTGCCGGATCCGGCACCGGGCCCCTCAGGCGGCGCGATCGTGCACGGCCCGGCGGATGCGGGCGACGGTCTCGCCGGGCCGGTCGTGCACGTCCGACCAGGTGAACCGCAGCACCGTCCACCCGGCCGCGACCAAGGCGTTCTGCTTGCGGCGGTCGGCCCGGAACCGCTCCGGGTCGCTGTGCCAGGCTCAGCCGTCGACCTCCACCGCGACCCGGGCCGCCGGGAAGGCGAGGTCGACCGTCCAGGGCCCGAACGGCACCGCGCGCACGAGCCCGGGGAGCCGGGCCTCGCGCAGCAACCGCAGGAGCCGACGTTCCAGGGCAGAGTCGGCCCGGTCCCCCGCGGCGACGAGCAGCCGCGCGGCGGCCGCGATCCCCGATGTACCCGCCACCCGGCAGTACGCCGCGTACAGCTCGTCGTAGGACACCCACCGTTGCAGCGCCCGGTCGAGGAACACGGCGCCGGCGGAGCCCGGCAGCACGGCGGCCGTCTCCAGCACCGTCAGCGGCGCCGCAGTCACGACGATTCCCCGGTGGACGACCCGGTCGGCCGGGTCAAGGGTCCGGCGGCGCAGGCGGACCCCCGGCCGGTGGGCCCGCTGCACCACCGGCGGCACGGCGAGCACCACCTCGGTCGGTGCGCCGGGGCGCAGGCCGAGCCAGTACGCGGCTGCGGGCGCGGTCACGACGCTGCGCGCCCCGCCCCACAGCCACGCCGCCCGGACCCGGGTCTCGTCGGTGACCCGATGCCCGGCGACCAGGTAGACCCCGGGATGGCGGTTCCGCCAGGCGCCCGAGGACACCCGCCGGGCCACGGTCCGGGCCGGGACGCCGTAGGCGATCGCCTGGGCACGGGTGACGAGTCCACCCTGTCGCACCAGGAGACGGTCCAGTTCGGTCACCGGCGCAGGGTGCCGCACGGGCCGGCCCACCACGGCCGATCAGCTCGAAGCCGTCACACGTGCGATCGGTGATCATCACTAGTGAGGGGATCGGTGCCGGATGTGGCACCGATCCCCTCACCCGTCGCGATCATCTCGGGCCTCAGGCCCCGGCCGCGTCCTGCCGGGCCAGCTCGGCCACCAGCGCGTCGGCCACGGCCTGCAGCTTCGGCACCGCGGAGTCGAGCAACGCGTCGGTCATCCGGGTCGTCGGCCCGGAGATGGACACCGCGGCGGGCAGCGGCCCGTCGAGCGCGACGGCCACGCACCGCACCCCGAGCTCCTGCTCGCCCTCGTCGACGGCGTACCCCGCGGCACGGACCTTGTCGAGCTCCACGAAGTACTCCTCGGGCGAGGTGATCGTGTTGTCGGTGTGCCGCACGAACTCGGTGTGCCGCAGGATCTCCCGCGCCCGCTCGACCGGCATCCGGGACAGCAGCGCCTTCCCGACGGCGGTGCAGTGCGGCGACACCCGTCGGCCGACCTCGGTGAACATCCGCATCGAGTGCCGGCCGGGCTCCTGGGCCACGTAGACGACCTGGTTGCCCTCCAGCAGCGCCAGGTTCGCGCTCTCCCCCAGGTCGTCCACCAGGGCAGCGAGCCGCGGGCGTGCCCACATCCCCACCAGACGTCCCGCGGTGTCGCCGAGGCGCACCAGACGGGGGCCGAGGGCGTACTCGCGCGAGGACTGCTGGCGGACGTAGCCGCGCCCGGCCAGGGTCCTGACGAGCCGGTGGATGGTCGGCAGAGGAAGCCCGGAGGTGGCCGCGAGGTGGGACAGGCTGACCGTCCCACCCGCGTCGGCCATCGCCTCCAGCAGGTCCACGGCCCGCTCCACGGACTGCACGCTCCCCGAGCGGGCCGGTGCGGCCGCGGCGACGTCCGCGGCGGCACCGACGCGACTGTCGGGATCGTTCTTCCGCATGACGGAAGTCTAGCCCTGCTCGGGCGGTGCGGCCGGGACCTCGGAGGCCTCCGGGGCGCCGGGGGCACCGGTCACCCGCTCCACCGAGCCACGGCGCAACAGCCGCCCGTGCGGCTCGCCGGCCACGTCGACGTCGCGCCCGCCCAGAAGGGTGCGCCGGACCACGCCGGACAGCGACCGGCCGGCGTAGGCGCTGACCTTGTTCTTGTGGTGCAGCCGCTGCGGGTCGACCACGTACGCCGCGTCGGGGGCGAAGACGGCGAGGTCGGCGTCGTACCCCCAGCGCGATCCGCCCCTTCGAGCGCAGCCCGACCAGGTCGGCCGGCTTCGAGGCCATCCACTGCACGACCTGCGCCAGCCCGATGCCGCGCCGGCGGGCCTCGCTCCACACCAGCGACAGCCCCAGCTGCAGCGACGACACCCCGCCCCAGGCGAGCCCGAAGTCCCCCCAGGAAGGAGAGTCACGGCCGAGGAGCTTCAGCTCGGCGGTGCTGGGCGAGTGGTCGGACACGATGCAGTCGATCGTCCCGTCGAGCAGCCCCTCCCAGAGCAGCTCCCGGTTGGACGCCTCGCGGATCGGCGGGCAGCACTTGTGGGTGGTGGCGCCGTCGGGGATCTCCTCGGCGAACAGCGTCAGGTAGTGCGGGCAGGTCTCGGCGGTGATCCGGACGCCGTCACGGCGCGCGGTGGCGATCATCGGCAGCGCGTCGGAGGAGGACACGTGCAGCACGTGCGCACGCGCCCCGGTCCAGCGGGCCCGCTCGATGACCTCGGCGATCGCCAGGTTCTCCGCGCCGCGCGGGCGCGAGCGCAGGAAGGTGTCGTACTTCGCGCCGTGCGGGGTGGGGGCCTTCTCGATGGCCCGGGAGTCCTCGGCGTGCACGATCATGACGGCGTCGAACGTGGCCAGCTCGGCCATGTCGCGCTCCATCTCGTCGGCGTCGAGCGGCGGGAACTCGTCGACCCCGGAGTGCAGCAGGAAGCACTTGAAGCCGAAGACGCCCTCGTCGTGCAGGCCGCGCAGATCGCCCAGGTTGCCCGGCACCGCCCCGCCCCAGAACCCGACGTCGACGAACGCCTGGTGCTCGGCGACCTTCCGCTTCACCTCGAGTGCAGCGACGTCGACGGTCGGCGGGATCGAGTTGAGCGGCATGTCGACGATCGTGGTGACCCCGCCCGCCGCGGCGGCCCGGGTCGCCGAGGCGAAGCCCTCCCACTCGGTGCGGCCGGGCTCGTTGACGTGGACGTGGGTGTCGACGAGGCCGGGGAGCAGCACCTCGTCCTCGGCGAGGTCGATCACCCGGGCACCGTCGAGGCCGTTGCCGAGCGGCTCGATGGCGACGATCCGCCCGCCGGTCACACCGATCTCGCGGGGCTGCTCGCCCGCCGTGGTCATGATCCGCTGCCCGCGGACCACCAGGTCGTAGCTGGTCATGGCATCTCCAGGGGGAATCCGGTGATCTTCTTGGTTCGGGGGGCCGCGTAGGTGCGGGCCTTCGAGGTGCTCAGGCGCAGACGCACCAGCGACTCGGCGACGGTCACCGCGGCCTGCACCCCGTCGACGACGGGCACCCCGGTCTCCGCGCGCACCTTCTCCTCCAGGCCCGCCATGCCGCCGCAGCCCAGGCAGATCACCTCGGCGTGGTCGTGCTCGACGGCCAGCCGGGCCTGCTCGACGATCGCGGCGACCGCCCGGTCCGGGTCCTGCTCCAGCTCCAGCACCGCGAGCCCGGAGGCGCGCACCGAGGCACAGCGCCGCTCCAGCCCGGCCAGCAGCAGCCGGTCGGAGATCAGCGGCACGGTGCGGTCCAGCGTGGTCACCACCGAGTAGCGGTGGCCGAGGTACATCGCGGTGGTCGCGGCGGCCTCGGTGATGTCGACGACGGGCACGTCCAGCATCTCCTGCAGGCCCTCGCGGCCGTGCTCGCCGTAGCCGGCCTGGATCACCGCGTCGAACGGCTCGCCGGCGGCGGCGTACCGCGCGACGGCGTCGGCGACCCCGACCGCGGCCAGGTAGCTCTCCAGGTTGCCCTCGACCGACTCGGCGCCGAACCGCGGCGTGAGCCCGACGATCTCGGTGCCGGGCGCGGCGACCGAGCGCGCCGAGGCGGAGATGGCCTCGGTGACCGAGGCCGTGGTGTTGACGTTGACGACGACGATGCGCACTAGTGCCCCCCGGTGGGTGCGACGGCCAGGGGCTCCCCGGACACCGCGCGGTAGGTCTGTCCGCGCGGGGCGACGAGCACGGTCAGCAGCGCGGCGAGCCCGGCGCCGAGGAACCAGCTGAACGGGGCGACCGGCTCCAGCGCGGGCACGAACCCGACGGCGACGGCGACCAGCGCGGACGGCACGAACACCGCGACCGCGCGCCGGTTGACCCCGCCCCGGTAGTGGTAGGCGGCCCCGCTCGCCTCGGAGTACAGCGCGGGGACGTCGATCCGGCCGCGCCGCACCAGCCAGTAGTCGGCCATCACGATCCCGAACAGCGGCCCGAGCAGCGCGCCGAGCACACCCAGGAAGTAGGTGATCACGAGCGGGGAGTCGTAGAGGTTCCAGGGCAGGATGACGAGCCCGATCAGCGCGCTGACCACCCCGGCCCGGCGGAAGTCGAGGACCTTCGGGAACAGGTTGGACAGGGCGTAGCAGGGGGCCACGAAGTTCGCCATCAGGTTGACCGCGATCGTGAGGATCAGCAGCGCCGCCGAGGCGAGCAGCAGCAGCGGCGTGTTGGGGATGGTGTTGACGACGTCGGCCGGGCTGGAGATCACCTGCCCGCCGATCCGCAGCTGCCCGCCCGCCAGCACCACGACGACGACGCCGAAGAACAGCGTGTTCGGCAGGATCCCCCAGAAGCTGCCGCGCCGGACCGCGCCGGTGGACACCGCGCCGCGGGTGAAGTCGCAGAAGTTGAGGACGAAGGTGCCGTAGATCGCCGTCCACAGCGACGCACCGGCCAGGATCTGCACCCACATCGCGCCGCCGGTCAGCGGGTCGGGCACCGACCAGGCGATCTCCCCGCCGGTCTGCCACAGCACCCATCCGGAGAGCACGGCGAGGGTCACCAGCACGATCGGCCCGGCGACCGCCTCGTAGCGGCGGATGCCGTCCATGCCACGCAGCAGGATCGCCACCTGCACGACCCACAGCACGAGGAAGCAGATCCAGCCCAGCACCGACAGACCGAGGAAGGACACCTGCTCCAGCCCACCGGCCGACGGCGCCACGGCCAGGACCATCACGACGAGCACCTGGGTGGCCAGGTAGGTCTGGATGCCGAACCACGCGATCGCGACCGCACCCCGGACCAGGGCCGGGAGCTGCGCGCCACGGACGCCGAAGGAGATCCGGCTCATGACCGGGAACGGCAGGCCGGTCCGGTAGCCCATGTACCCGGCGACGGTGAGCAGCACGAACAGCACCAGCGCACCGATGCCGAGCGAGACCAGGATCTGCCAGGCGCCGAGACCGAGGGCGAACAGGCCGAGGGCGAAGCCGTAGTTGCCCAGGCTGTGCACGTCGACGGCCCACAGGGTGAAGATGTTGTAGGCCTTCCACGACCGTCCCTCGACGGTGGTAGGCGCGAGGTCGCGGTTGTAGAGCCGTGGGCTCGGTGCGTCCGCGCCGCCCGGCGCGACGGGCACGGCGGTCACCTGGTCGTCGGTCGGGGCTGCTGCGGACCGGTCGCTCGTTCCGGGTCCCGTCATCGGGGCCACCTCGGTTCCCACGTCGTGGCGCGTCGCATGTGACGCGCTGGTTTCCGCGATGTGAAACGGATCTCTTGCGGTGCGGAATCACGCTATGGCGCCCGTCACGCAAGCGTCAAGGGGTCACCGACGACAGCGATGCTTGACACCCCCCGGATGCCGTGGTCCGATTCATGCCGCACAACGGAATCACTTTTCCGCATTGCGGAAGGATCGGAGGCTCCGGTGACTGCCCTCTTCTGTTCCGGTGACGCGATGCGCGGCGGCCGGCTCCACCACAACGTGTCCGCCCACCCGTTCCTCGGCGAGGTCCGGACCGCTCCGCACTACCGCATGTTCTCGGTGCGCGACGAGTTCCCGGCCCTGCTCGAGGACCCCGCCGGCGGCGTACCGCTGGCCGGGGAGATCTACGACGTCCCGCTCCGGGCGATCCGCACCGACTTCCTGCCCGACGAGCCGCCGGAGCTCGAACTCACCGTGATCGAGCTCGACGACGGACGCGACGTCCTCGCGGTCGGGCTGCGTCCCGGCGTGCTGGAACGCCAGCGCGACGAGCTCACCGACATCACCACCCACGGCGGCTGGCGTGCCTACAAGGGACTGCCCGAGCCCGCCTGAGAACAGCACCGCCCGTCCTCGACGAGGAGGCCCCTTCGTGCGCTACACCGTCAACTGCTCCATCGTCCTCGGTGACCTGCCGCTGTTGCAGCGTCCCGCGGCCGCCGCGGCGGCCGGCTTCGACGCCGTCGAGTTCTGGTGGCCCTTCGCCGCCTCCGTGCCCGGCGACCGCGAGGTCGACGCCTTCGTCACCGCCGTCGCCGACGCCGGCGTCACCCTCACCGGGCTCAACTTCTCCGCGGGCGACATGCCAGCCGGGGAGCGCGGGATCCTGTCCGACCCCGCCCGCGCGGGCGAGTTCGCCGACAACGTCGCCGTCGCCGTCGGCATCGGCGAGCGGCTCGGCACGCTGGGCTTCAACGCCCTCTACGGCAACCGTCGCGACGACCTGGACCCGCGTGTCCAGGACGAGACGGCGCGGGGCAACCTCGCGCTCGCCGCCGACGCGGCCGCCCGGATCGGCGCGGTCGCGCTGCTCGAGCCGGTCAGCGGCGTCGACGCCTACCCGCTGCGGACCGCCGACGACGCCGTCGCCGTGCTCGACCGGGTCGGGTCGCCGCACCTGCGGCTGCTGCTCGACGTCTACCACCTGGCCGTGAACGGCGACGACCCGGCGGCCGCGATCGACCGCCACGCCGACCGGATCGGCCACGTCCAGATCGCCGACTCCCCCGGCCGCGGCGAGCCCGGGACCGGGGACCTGCCGATCACCGACCTGCTCGCCCGGGTCGTCGCCGCCGGCTACGACGGGCCGGTCAGCCTCGAGTACAAGCCCGTCACCAACGACCCGTTCGGCTGGCTGGTCGGACAGGGAGCGTCCGCATGAGCAGCACCGACACCCGCACCGTCGCGTTCATCGGTCTCGGCATCATGGGTGGCCCGATGGCCCGCCACCTCGTGCGCGCCGGGCACGACGTCGTCGGCCACAACCGCAGCCCGGGCAAGGCCGAGGCGCTCGCCGCGGACGGCGGCCGCGCCGCGGCGCCGGTCGCCGAGGCGGTGGCCAAGGCCGAGGTCGTGGCCCTGATGCTGCCCGACTCCCCCGACGTCGTCGACGTCTGCACCCGCGACGGCGGCGTGTTCGACACCGCCGAGCCCGGCACCCTGGTCGTCGACTTCTCGACGATCCGGCCCGACGTCGCCCGGGACCTGGCCGCCGGTGCCGCCGAGCGCGGCCTGCGGATGCCCGACGCCCCGGTCTCCGGCGGCCAGGCGGGCGCCGAGAACGCCGCACTGTCCATCATGGTCGGCGGGGACGGGGCGGACGTGGCCGCGGCCCGACCGCTGCTCGACGTCGTCGGGAAGACCGTCGTGCACGTCGGCCCGTCCGGGGCCGGGCAGACGGTCAAGGCCGCGAACCAGCTGATCGTCGCCGGGAACATCGCCCTGCTCGCCGAGGCCCTGGTGTTCCTGCAGGCGCACGGCGCCGACCTCGACGCGGCCGTCGAGGTGCTCGGCGGGGGCCTCGCCGGGTCGAAGGTCCTCGACCAGAAGGCGCCCGCGATGCTCGCCGGGGACTACGCCCCCGGCTTCCGGATCGACCTGCACCACAAGGACATGGGCATCGTCGCCGACTCCGCCCGGGAGGCCGGTGTGGTCGCGCCGGTGGCCGCGCTCGTCGCCCAGCTCGTCGCCGCGACCCGTGCCGCCGGCGACGGCGGGCTCGACCACTCCGCCCTGCACCGCACCGTCCGCCGTCTGAACGGGGACCTGTCATGACCCGGATGACCGCGGCCGAGGCCGCCGTCCGCATCCTGGAGGCCGAGGGCGCCACGCAGGCGTTCGGCGTCCCGGGCGCGGCGATCAACCCCTTCTACGCGGCGATGCGCGCCCGCGGCACGATCGGCCACGTCCTGGCCCGCCACGTCGAGGGCGCCTCGCACATGGCCGAGGGCTTCACCCGGTCCGGTCCGGGCAACATCGGCGTCTGCATCGGCACCTCCGGCCCGGCGGGCACCGACATGGTCACCGGGCTGTACTCGGCGTCGGCGGACTCGATCCCGATCCTGGCGATCACCGGACAGGCGCCGGTCGCGCGGCTGCACAAGGAGGACTTCCAGGCCGTCGACATCGCGGCCATCGCCGCACCGGTCACCAAGATGGCGATGACCGTGCGCGAGGCCGCGCAGGTGCCGGGCGCGTTCGCCCAGGCGTTCCACCTCATGCGGTCCGGCCGGCCGGGCCCGGTGCTGATCGACCTGCCGATCGACGTGCAGCAGACCGTCATCGACTTCGACCCCGACACCTACGCCCCGCTGCCGGTGCACCGTCCGGCGATGACCGGCCCGCAGGCGTCGCGGGTGCTGGACCTGCTCGCCGAGGGCGAGCGGCCGCTGATCGTCGCGGGCGGCGGGATCGTCAACGCCGACGCCTCGGCCGAGCTCGTCGAGCTGGCCGAGATCCTCGGCGTCCCGGTGGTCCCGACCCTGATGGGCTGGGGCACGATCCCCGACGACCACCCGCTCGCCGCCGGAATGGTCGGCCTGCAGACCGCGCACCGCTACGGCAACGCCACGTTCCTGGACTCCGACGTCGTCGTCGGGATCGGGAACCGGTGGGCCAACCGGCACACCGGCGGACTCGACACCTACCGGCGCGGGCGCCGGTTCGTGCACGTCGACATCGAGCCGACCCAGATCGGGCGGGTCTTCGCCCCCGACTACGGCGTGGTCTCCGACGCCGGGGCCGCGCTGCGCGCCCTGCTGACCGAGGCCCGCCGCCGTCACGACGCCGGGACGCTGCCGGACCGCAGCGCATGGGCCGAGTCCTGCCGCGAGCGGAAGGCGACGCTGCTGCGGCGCACCGACTTCCCACACGTACCGATCAAGCCGCAGCGGGTCTACCAGGAGATGAACCGGGTGTTCGGCCCGGAGACCCGCTACGTGACGACGATCGGGCTGTCCCAGATCGCGGCCGGCCAGTTCCTGCACGTCTACCGGCCCCGGCACTGGGTCAACTGCGGCCAGGCCGGACCGCTCGGCTGGACCATCCCGGCGGCGCTGGGCGCCGTCGTCGCCGGCCCGTCGACCCCGGTCGTCGCGCTCTCGGGCGACTACGACTTCCAGTTCATGATGGAGGAGCTCGCCGTCGGCGCCCAGTTCGGGCTGCCCTACGTGCACGTCGTGGTCAACAACTCCTACCTGGGGCTGATCCGGCAGGCACAGCGCGCGTTCGACATGGACTTCGAGGTCTCGCTGGCCTTCGACAACATGAACGCCGACGAGGAGCTCACCGGACTGCCGAAGGGCTACGGCGTCGACCACGTCCGCGTCGCGGAGGGTCTGGGCTGTGTGGGTCTACGGGTCACCGACCCCGACGAGATCGCCACGACCCTGCGCCGGGCGTCGCAGCTGGCCCGTGAGCACAAGGTGCCGGTCGTCGTCGAGGTGGTGCTGGAGCGGGTCACGAACATCGCGATGGGCACCGAGATCGACGCCGTCACCGAGTTCGAGGACCTCGCGCAGACCCCCGCCGACGCCCCGACCGCGCTGGCCCACCTCAGGTGAGCGCGATCCTGCTGGCCCCGGACAAGTTCAAGGGCTCGCTGGACGCCGCCGCCGTCGCCGACGCGCTCGCGGCCGGGATCGCCGACGCCGACCCGGGCCGCCCGGTACGTCGCTGCCCGGTCGCCGACGGCGGGGAGGGCACGGTCGCCGCGGCACTGGCCGCCGGCTGGGAGCCGGTCACGACCACCGCGACCGGCCCCACCGGAACTCCGCTGACGGCCGTCTGGGCCCGGACCGGGGCGTCCGCACTGGTGGAGCTGGCGTCGACGGCCGGGCTCGCGGTCCTGCCCGGCGGGGTGCGCGACCCGGGCGGCGCGGGCACCGAGGGGCTGGGGACCGTGCTGGCCGCGGTGCTCGACGCCGGGTGCACCGACGTCGTCGTCGGGCTCGGGGGCAGCGCCACCACCGACGGCGGCGCCGGGCTGCTGCGCGGGCTCGGCGCCCGCGTGCTCGACGCCGACGGCGCCGAGGTCGGGCGGGGCGGCGCGGCGCTGGCCCGGGCCGAGCGGCTCGACCTGTCCGCGCTGCACCCGCGGCTGCGGGACCCGGCCGTCCGGGTCCGGCTCGCCGCCGACGTCGACAACCCGCTGCTCGGCCCGCACGGCGCCGCGGCCGTCTACGGTCCGCAGAAGGGCGCCGACGCCGGCGTGGTCGCCGCGCTCGACGCCGCGCTGGCCCGCTGGGTGCGGGTGCTCGCCGCGGCCACCGGCGGGGACCCGGCCACCCTGGCCGCCGCGCCGGGGGCGGGTGCCGCCGGGGGCGCCGGGCTCGCGCTGACCGCGGTCTGCGGGGCGCGGGTCGTCCCCGGCGTCGGTACCGTCCTGGAGCTGACCGGCTTCGACGACGAGCTGGCCGGCGCCGGTCTCGTCGTCACCGGGGAGGGCAGGCTGGACACCCAGACCCTGCACGGCAAGGCCCCGGCCGGGGTGGCCGCGGCCGCCCGGGCGTCCGGGGTCCCGGTCGTCGCCGTCGCCGGGCAGGTCACGCTGGACGCGGCCGCGCTGCGGACCGCCGGGTTCGCCGGGGTCTACGCCCTGACCGACACCGCACGCGACCACCACGACGCCGTCGACCGTGCCGCCGAGCTCCTGCGCCTGCTCGGCGCACGGATCGCCGCCGACCACCCGTCCCCCACCCGTCCGATGATCAGGAGCAGACCGTGACCGACCCCTCGCTCATCGACCTGGCCTCCCGCGCGCTCGGCGGCTCCGTCGTCGCCGCGAACGACGAGTTCTTCGCCCAGCGCGAGAACCTCATCACCGCCGCGCCGCCCCGCTTCGACCCCGACGAGTTCGGCCTCAAGGGCAAGGTCTACGACGGCTGGGAGACCCGCCGTCGCCGCGAGCCCGGCCACGACTGGGCGCTGGTCCGCCTGGGCGCGCCGGGTGTGGTGGACCACGTCGTCGTCGACACGTCCTGGTTCAAGGGCAACTACCCGCCGGAGATCGCGGTGGAGGCGACCGCCGTCGACGGGCACCCCTCGCCCGACGAGCTGGAGAAGGCACCCTGGCACGAGATCGTGCCGCGCTCGGCCTGCGCGGGGCACACCGCGAACGTCTACCCGGTGACCGACACCCGCCGGGCCACCCACCTGCGCCTGATCATGCACCCCGACGGCGGGATCGCCCGGTTCCGGGTGCTCGGCCGGGTGCTGCCCGACCCGCGGTTCCTGGAGGGCACCGTGGACCTGCTCGCGGCGGAGAACGGCGGTCACGTCACGGGCTGCTCCGACGCGTTCTACTCCTCCCCCGGCAACCTGCTGCTGCCCGGCCGGGCCCGGCACATGGGCGAGGGCTGGGAGAACGCCCGGCGCCGCGACGGCGGCAACGACTGGGTCGAGTTCGCCCTCGCCGCGGGCGGGGTGCCCCGGCACGTGGAGGTCGACACGACCTGGTTCGTCGGGAACGCGCCGGGCTGGGTCTCGATCAGCACCCGCGACGAGCGCACCGGCGGGTCGTGGACGGTGCTGCGGGACCGCGAGCGGGTGCAGCCCGACACCCGGCACCGGTTCCTGCTGCCCGGCGCCGCCGCGGCCACCCACCTGCGCCTGGACGTGTTCCCCGACGGCGGGCTGTCCCGGCTGCGCTGCTGGGGCGAGCTCGACGACGACGGCGCGGCCGCCGTGCGCCGCGCCCACGACGCGGCGGGCTGAGGGCCCCGGGGCCGGTCGCGGTCAGGTGGCGGAGGAGACCGGCCGGTCGTCCGTGCGGTCGTCCGTGCGGTCCTCCGTGCGGTCGTCGCCGGCCCGGCGCGGCCCGGGCACGGTCCCGCCCTCGCCAGCGGCACCGGGGCGGGCCGCGGTCAGTGTCCGGACGGCGACCTCGGCGGAGGGGAAGGCGCTGCACCGCTGCAGGACCTGGCGGGCACGCAGCGGCAGCAGCTCCGCCCGACCGCCGCACCCGGCCAGGTGCAGCCGCACGCCGTCGGCACGCGAGCGGGCGACGACCGCACCGAGCAGCTCGGTGGCGGGCCCGTCGAAGGCGTTGACCCCGGAGAGGTCGACGACGAGGTGGCCCGGGATCCGGCCGCACCGGGTCTGGGCGTCGAGCATCCGGGCCAGTGCCTCCACGCCCGGACGGTCCAGCCACCCGGACACCCGGACCAGCCGCACCCCCGGCCCTGCCGTCTCGACCGCCAGCCCGATCGCCGTCTGCCCCGCCACGTCCGCCTCCTCGCTCGCGCCGGGCCCACCGTGGGACCGGCACCGGCGACCTTCCCGGTGATCCACGAGCTACACGCGCACCGCCGGCTGGATCGATACCGTCGCCCGGTTCGGGGAAAGCGGACCAACCCGGCCGCCCCACGTGATATACATCACCTCGCGTGGCCGATCGGTCGGCACCGGCAGCCTCAGCCCCGTCGCACGCCACGCAGCCCGAGGACCCACTACCCGTCGCTGGGGAGCGGACGGGTGGTCGCCCCGGCCGGGGCCGGCGGATTCGGGACCGCCGACCCCGGCCGACACGGCCGCACCGACGGGGCGATCGCACCGCCCCGTCGGGGCTCAGGCCGGGCGGTGCCCGGCGCCGGGTGCGGGCCCGCCCACGGCGCGCGGCAGGTGCCGCGGGACACCGGCCGACCCCATGGCCGACTCCAGGGCCGACCTTCTGACCGACTCCCTGACCGACTCCCTGGCCGACTCCAGGGGGTGCAGCCGGTCGGCGCCGACCGCGGGCCGGACCGGCGCCGGGCGCAGCCGGTCGTGCGCCGCGGCCGTGAGCACCTCGACGACGGACTCGAACGACGGGTACCGCCCGTCCGGCAGCGGGACGAGCTGCTCGCGGACCAGGCCGCTCACCCCCCACGCCTCGGCCTCGGCGAGGATCTGCCAGCGATGGGCGGGCCAGCGCAGACCGGCCAGCACGCGTCGGAGGTTCTCGTGCAGCCGTTCCAGGTCGGCCGACGACACCGGCCGCGGGTCGGCCGGCGGCAGCGCGGTCCGGGCGCGCGCGACCGGCGCGGGGACCGGGCGCAGTGTGCGTCCCGGCACGGGGAGCGCGCTCATGCGACCCACCTCGTCTCCAGCTCGGGCTGCTGGGCCCCGCTGCACGCCGGGTCACCGTCGAGGTGACGGTAGGAGAAGGTGGGCCTCTCCAGCGGAGCGTTGGGGTCGGAGTGCCGGAAGATCCGACAGACCGAGCCGTCCGCGACCGACGACCAGCATCGTTCGCAGATGCGGAGCCGGGGAGTGTTCTGCTGCACGATCCACCGCCTGGGGCGATTCCGGGACCCTGCCGGCCCGACCCGTTCCGGTCGACGTCCGCAGGTCGGCAAGGTCATCTGCACCAAGTGTGGTGGACGACATATCGACCCGCCACTCGTGACCGTGTAGTGCCGACCTCTCCGCGGAGGAATGTGTGCGGCGGGCGGCGGCCGGGAACCGGTCAGCCGCCGTCGGCGCAGTAGCGCTGCTCGAGCTCGCGGACCTCCCCGAGCCCGGCGAGCTCGGCGAACGCGTCGAGACCGCCGAGCCGGTCGACCAGCGACGCCGGTGTGCCCTCCGCGCGCAACCGCTCCAGCAGCTCCCGCATCCCGGCCGTCGCCGCGAGCAGGGTGCCCACCGGGAACAGGACCAGGGCGAAGCCGAGCTCGGCGAGCCGGTCGCGCGACAGCGGCGGGGTGCGGCCGCCCTCGGCCCAGTTGAACACCAGCCGGTGCCCGGCCAGCGCGGTCGCGACGGTCTCGACGTCCCGCTCGGAGGTCGGCGCCTCCACGAAGAGCAGGTCGGCGCCGGCGTCGGCGAACCGGCGGGCCCGGTCGATCGCCGCGTCCAGCCCGTCGACGGCGGCGGCGTCGGTCCGGGCGATCACCAGCAGGTCCGGGTCGGTCCGGGCGTCGACGGCGGCCCGCACCTTGGCGACCATCTCCGCGGCGGGCACCACCTGCTTGCCCGCGAGGTGCCCGCACCGCTTGGGCATGACCTGGTCCTCCAGGTGCAGCGCGGCGACCCCGGCCCGTTCGTAGTCGCGGACGGTCCGGATGACGTTGAGCGGGTTGCCGTAGCCGGTATCCGCGTCGGCGATCAGCGGGAGGTCGACGGCGTCGGCCAGCCTGCCCGCGTGCGCGGCCATCTCCGCACCCCCGAGCAGCCCGACGTCGGGGCGGCCGAGCAGCCCGGCCGTCGTCCCGAACCCGGTCATGTAGACGACGTCGAACCCGGCCTGCTCGACCAGCCGCGCGGACAGCGCGTCGTACGCGCCGGGGGCGAGCACCGGGGTGCCGGCGTCGAGCAGGGCACGCAGCCGGGCGCGCCGGTTCCCGGGTCGGCCGAGCAGGTCCGCCACGGCGAGGTCCCTTCGTCGTGCTCCGATGGTGTCACCGGTCCCCCGGCCCGACCTGAGAAGTCCTCACTCAGGTTACGTGAGGGGGTTGTCCCCACTGTCCGTTCTGGTGCGAGCCGGAACCATCGTGGGCGTGACCGACACCCGGCCCGCGCCGCGCTCGGACTTCTCCGACCGGCTCCGCCATCCCGTACCGCACCTGTTCGTCTACGCGTTCGCGATCGTCCCGGCGATCGCGCTCGTCGCCGCCGTCCCGCTCGCCTGGGGCTGGGGGCTGACCTGGCTCGACGCCGGCCTCGCGCTCGGCCTGTACGTCGTGTCGATGCTGGGGGTGACCGTCGGTTTCCACCGCTACTTCACCCACGGCTCGTTCACCGCGAACCGGCCCCTGCGGATCGCGCTCGCCGTCGCGGGCAGCCTCGCCGTGCAGGGGCCGGTCCGGCACTGGGTGGCCGACCACCGCCGTCACCACGCCTACGCCGACGCCGAGGGCGACCCGCACTCGCCGTGGCGCTACGGCACCTCCCCCGCCGCACTGGTCCGCGGCTTCTGGCACGCCCACATGGGCTGGATCTTCGACCGCTCGCTGACCGACCAGCGCCGCTTCGCCCCCGACCTGCTCGCCGATCCCGACATCGACCGCGTGCACCGCGGTTTCACGGTCCTGACGATCCTGTCCGTGTTCGGACCCGGCGTCGTCGGCGGCCTGGTGACCTGGTCCTGGTGGGGAGCGTTCACCGCGTTCTTCTGGGCCGGGCTGGTCCGGGTCGCGGTGTCGCACCACGTCGCGTGGTCGACCAACTCGATCTGCCACCTCGTCGGCGAGCGGCCGTACAAGGCACGGGACCGTTCCACCAACGTCTGGCTGCTCGCCATCCCCAGCATGGGCGAGTCCTGGCACAACCTGCACCACGCCGATCCCACCTCGGCCCGGCACGGTGTCGGTCGCGGCGAGATCGACATCTCGGCCGGCACGATCCGACTGTTCGAGAAGCTGGGCTGGGCGTGGAACGTCCGCTGGCCGACCGAGAAGCGCCTGGCCAAGCTGGCCGTCCGGCCCGACGAGCCCGCCACCGCCTGAGTCCGTCACCGCCTGGGTCCGTCACCGCCTGGGTCCGCCCCCGGCGGAGGGCTCCCGGCGGGGTCCCGGGGCGGCGGGCACGATCTGCCCGGCGCCCCGCGACCGGCCGGGCCGCATCGGTGCAGAGTGTGCGCCGACGCACGATCGGCAAACTTGCACAGTCTGCATCTTTGCGCCAGAATCGTTGCGTGACGTCAACTACCCGCCCCGCGCGCACCCCCGAGGAGGCCGCGGCCCACCGCCGCGACGTACTGCTCCCCCTGACCGGCCTCCTGATGGCGCTGTTCGTCGGCGTGCTGTCCAGCACGATCGTGTCGAACGCGCTGCCCCGGATCCTGGGCGACCTCGGCGGGACGCAGGCCGAGTACACGTGGGTGGTCTCGGCGTCACTGCTGGCGATGACGGCCTCGACCCCGATCTGGGGCAAGCTCGCCGACCTCTACTCCAAGAAGCTGCTGGTCCAGGCCGCGATCGGGATCTTCCTGGTCGGCTCGCTGCTCTGCGGGCTGGCGGTCTCCACCGGACAGCTCATCGGCTTCCGGGTCCTGCAGGGCCTCGGCATGGGCGGTCTGCAGGCGCTGACCCAGGTCGTGATCGCGGCGATCATCACCCCGCGCGAGCGCGGCCGCTACATGGGCTACCTCTCCGGGATCATGTCGATCGCCGTCGTCGGCGGGCCGCTGCTCGGCGGCATCATCGTCGACTCGCCGCTGGGCTGGCGCTGGTGCTTCTTCGTCGGCGTCCCGCTGGCCGCGCTCTCGCTGCTCGTGCTGCAGCGCACCCTCAACGTGCCCACCCCCGTCCGTGCCGACGGCGAGCGCGTCAGCATCGACTACCTGGGTGCCACCCTCATCGCCGCCGCGGTGTCGGCGCTGCTGCTGTGGACCTCGTTGGCCGGCAAGCAGTTCGCGTGGGCCTCGCCCACCTCGTTCGGCCTGATCGGCGCCGGCCTGGTGCTGCTGGTGGCCGCGGTCGTCGTCGAGCGACGGGCGAAGGACCCGGTCGTGCCGCCGTTCCTGTTCCGCGACCGCACCGTCGTGCTCGCCACCGTCGCGAGCCTGTTCGTCGGCGTCGCGATGTTCGGCTCCACGATCTTCCTGTCGCAGTACTTCCAGCTCGCCCGGGGTGCCACGGCCACCGAGGCCGGGCTGCTCACGCTGCCGATGATCGTCGGCATGTTCGGCGCGTCGAACATCGCGGGTCAGCTCATCAGCCGCACCGGCGTCTGGAAGCGCTACCTCGTCGGCGGTGCGATCTCGCTGACCGCGGGCCTGTCGCTCGGCGCCGCGGTGATCTCCTCGACCGCGCCGTACTGGCTGGTCGCGGTCGCGATGGCGCTGGTCGGCATCGGCGTGGGCACCACCCAGCAGAACCTGGTGCTCGCCGTGCAGAACACCGTCGCGCTGCGGCACATGGGCGCCGCGAGCTCCACGGTGACCTTCTTCCGCTCGCTCGGTGGTTCGGCCGGTGTCGCCGGGCTGGGCGCGCTGCTCGCCTCCGTGGTCGGCTCCCGGACCGCGGCCGGGCTGGCCGAGGCCGGCGTCGACGGCGGGGCGGCGGTCGGCGGCGGCCAGGTGCCGCACCTGGCCGACCTGCCCGAGCCGGTGCGCTCGATCGTCATGGAGGCCTACGGGCACGCCACCTCGATGATCTTCCTAGTGGCGGCGCCGCTCGCCGCACTGGCACTGGTGGCGATCCTGGCCCTGCGCGAGGTACCGCTGCGCGACACCCTCGACATCGAGAAGCCGGCCGACCCCGCTGCCGGGGCCACCGTCACCCCGGTCCCGCCGACCGGTCCGTCCGGTCCGGTGCTGCACGGGTTCGTGCGGGCCGACGGCGCCCCGGCGGGCGGTGCCGTGCTGACCGTCCTCGACCCCACCGGCGACGAGCTCGGCCGGACCCGCGCCGACGCCGACGGGCACTATCGCATCTGCGTCGCCACCGGGATCGTGTCCACCGTGTACCGCTGGGAGGGCCGCCCCGCGGCGCGCCGGGTCACCGTCGGCTCGGACGGGCTCCGCCTCGACGTCGACCTGCCGGCCGGCACACCCGCCGACGGTCCCGCCGACGGCACGGCACGGACCGACGGGCAACCGGGCCGCCACGAGCTCGTCTCGGTCATCGAGGCGCCCGAGCGCGAGCGGACCGGAGCCGACCGTGGCTGAGCAGGCCGTCCCCGGGCGTCGCGAGCGCAAGAAGGCCGCCACCCGAGCCGCGCTCGCCGGTGCCGCGCTGCGGCTGTGCAGCGCCCGCAGGCTGGACGCGGTGACCGTCGAGCAGATCGCCGACGCGGCCGACGTCGCGCCCCGCACCTTCTTCAACTACTTCACCTCCAAGGAGGAGGCGGTCGTGGCGGCCAACGAGTCGGCGGCGGACACCCTGCTGACCGCGTTCGCCGCCCGCCCCGACGACGAGCCGGTCGCCGAGTCGCTGCGGCACGCACTGCGCGCCGTGGTCACCGACCCCGGCTACCTCGACCGGGTGCAGGCGCTGCGGGCGCTGCGCGGGTACCCGACGATCGTCGCGCACCAGCTGGCCGCGTTCGCCGCCCAGGAGCGGGCGCTGGCCGAGGCCGTCGTCACCCGGACCGGGTCCGACCCGGCCCGCGACCTCTACCCGACCCTGGCCGCGGCCGCCGCGGTGACCGGGCTGCGCGTCGCGGTGCAGCACTGGCTGGGCGACCACGGCGTGGACCCGCGCTCGCCGACGCTGTCCCAGCTGGTGGACGAGGTCATGGCCGTGTTCGACGCCGGCCTGCGCGCGCTGGCGGGGGCCCCGGCCTGACCCCGCGGGCGGCCGGGAGAGGATCACCGGCGTGCCCGTCACCACCGTCCTGGACCGTCCGGCCCCGGCGCCGCTGGAACTGACCCTGCACCCGGTGCCCGACCCCGGTGTGCCCGTGCTGCTGGTCGTGCCCGCGATGGGGCTGCGGGCGTCGTTCTACGCCCCGCTGCTGACCGCGCTGGCCGACGCCGGCGTCGCCGCCGCGGTCACCGAGCTGCGCGGGCACCAGGCCCGCCCCGCTCCCCCGCCCGGACGCCGCAACGACTTCGGCTACGAGGACCTCGTCGGCGACCTCGCCGCCGCCGTCGAGGCGGTGCGCACCGCGCGGCCGGGCGCGCCGGTGTTCGTCGTCGGACACAGCCTCGGCGGGCACCTCGCCGCCGCCTACGCCGCACGGCACCCCGACCGCATCGACGGTGTCGCCCTGGTCGCGTCCGGCAGCGTCGACTGGCGGGTCTGGGGGCTCGCGCACCTGCTGCGCACCCAGGCCGTCGTGGCCGCGTCGACGCTGATCGGGCACTTCCCCGGCGACCGGATCGGCTTCGCCGGGCGGGAGGCCCGCGGGCAGATGTGCGACTGGGGCCGGTGGGCCCGCACCGGGCGGCTCGCGTTCGGCACGCCGCGGGTCGACCACACCCCGTCGATCGCCGCGGTGCACCTGCCGGTCCTCGGGATCGGGTTCGAACGCGACGGGTTCGCCCCACCCGCCTCGGTCGATGCGCTGCTGGCCATGTTCGGCGCGGCGACCCGGAGCCGCCGCCACCTCGACGTCCCCGGGGCGCGCCCGCACATCGGGTGGGCACGCGAGCCGCAGGCACTCGCCGTCGTCGTGCCGGTGCTGACCGACTGGGCCCGGGACGCCGCCGGGGCGTGACCCCGGCGGCGTCGCCGCGCTGAAGGTCGCCGTGATCGGGCAGCCGTGCTCGGGTCGGCGTGCTCGGGTCGCCGTGCCGCCGCGGCCGGTCAGACCCCGGTGTTCACCGACTCGTGCCACGGGATGACCAGGCGCTTCGCGGTCGTCACCATCATGTAGAGCAGCGACCCCAGCACCGCGAGCAGCACGATCACGGCGAACAGCCGTGGTGCGTCGAGGGCGTTGAGGCTCGACACCACGAGGTAGCCGAGCCCGGCGCTGCCGCCGAGGTACTCACCGACGATCGCGCCGATCACCGAGAACACGATCGCGACCTCGGCGCCGGCGAACACGTACGGCAGGGTCGCGGGCAGCTCCAGGTTCCGGAACGTCGCCCAGCGCGAGGCGCCCAGCCCGGTCATCACGTCGCGGTGCCCGCGCTCGACCGAGCGCACCCCCAGCATCACGTTGAGCATGATCGGGAAGAACGCGAGCAGCCCGGCCATGATGATCTTCGAGGTGGGGCCGAAGCCGAACCAGATCACGAAGATCGGCACGAACGCCACCTTGGGCACGACCTGCAGCGCGACCAGGGCGGGCTGCACCGCGCGGCGCAGCCACTCGATGCGCCCGAGCACCGCGCCGACGCAGACGCCCGCGACGAGCGCGGCGCCGAACCCGACGAGGACCTCCAGCAGTGTCACACCGATGTGGCCCCAGATCTCCGGGTCGGCCAGCAGCTCCCCCGGCGCCCCGACGACGGCGGCCGGCGCGGGCAGGATGAACTCCGAGACCCCGACCACCGAGACGGTGAACTGCCAGACTCCCACGAGCAGCAGCAGGAGCACCGGTCCGGAGATCCACGGCAGGCGCCGCAACCACGGGGACTCCTTCTCCGGGCCGCCCGGGTCGGTCACGGGGGTGGCGGGCTCGGTCGCCGCGGCGGGCCGTTCGGTCGTGGTCATCGGTTCAGTCCTCCCGGTCCAGCTCGGTGCGCATCCCGGCGACCAGCGCGCCGAACTCCGGTGTCGTCTCGGTCGCCGCGGACCGCGGGCGGGGCAGGTCGATCGCGGTGACCGAGCGGATCCGTCCCGGGCGCGGGGTCAGCAGCACGACGCGGTCGGCCAGGAACACGGCCTCGGGGATCGAGTGGGTCACGAACACGACGGTGGCGCCGGAGACGGCGTGGATCTGCTGCAGCTCCAGGTTCATCCGGTCGCGGGTCAGGGCGTCCAGCGCACCGAACGGCTCGTCCATCAGCAGTACCGACGGGGCACAGGCCAGGGCGCGGGCGATCGCCGCCCGCTGGCGCATCCCGCCGGACAGCTCGCGCGGGTAGGAGTCCTCGAACCCGCCGAGACCGACCGTGGCGCACAGCTCCGCGGCCCGGGCGCGCCGCTCGGCGCGCGGCACGCCACGCAGCTTGAGCGGGAGCGCGACGTTGTCGGTGATCGTGAACCACGGGAACAGGTTCGCCTCCTGGAACACCAGCCCGAACTCGGCGAAGACCGCGTCGTCGCGACGGCCGGCGGCCCAGGCGGGCCGACCGCCCGCCTCGACCAGCCCCGCGGACGGGGCGAGCAGACCGGACAGGATCCGCAGCAACGTCGTCTTGCCGCAGCCCGAGCGCCCGACCAGCGAGACGAACTCGCCACGGGCGACCTCCAGGTCGATCCCCGACAGCGCGCGCACCTCACCGCGCCGGGTCGGGTACACCTTGTCCACGCCGGACACCCGCAGGCCGACCGCGCCCCCGGTCGGGGCCGCCTGCGCGGCGCGGATCGCCGTCTCCTGGGTCATGCTCGTCTCCTGCTCCGGTGCCGGGGACCGTCGTCGTGTCGTCGGGGTGCTCATCGGGTGCCCTCCGTGCCGTTGAGGCCGGCGTCGAGCCACTGCGCCGGGTCCTGGCCGGCGGGGACCTGACCGACCGAGGAGACCTCGTCGTAGGTGGCCTGCCAGCGCTGCGGGTCGATGCCGGTCGGGCCCCGGCCCGCGGCGTAGCCGTCGACGTAGGCGGCGAGCGCGGCGCGGGCGACCTCGGGCCGCTCCAGCGTCGAGACCTGGTACTTCGAGCCGATGAGCTGCATCGTCTCGGTGAAGCCGCCTGCCTCGTCGGCGGCGATGAAGGCGGTGGCGTCGGCGATCGCGGCCAGGTAACGGCGCAGCTTGTCCTGCTCGGCCGGGTCGGCCGCGGTGGCCTTCGAGGTGGCGTAGATCTGCGACCCGGCGGAGATCGCGTCGTTGGGGTCGTAGACGACGGCTTCGGGCCGGGTCGCCTGCAGCAGCATCGCGGTGTCGAGCGAGACGATGAACGCGTCGACGCGACCGGTGTTCACCAGGTCGAACACGCCCGGGCTGAGCCCGACGACCTGACGGCGCAGCTCGGCGGGGGCGATCCCGGCCGACCCGGCGATCAGGTCGAGTGTGATGGAGCTGGTGCCGCCCTCCGAGGGCGTCCCGACGAGCTTGCCGCGCAGCTGCGCGGCGTCGGTGATCGGCGCCCGCCGGGAGGAGACCAGGCGCAGCGGCCCGTCGTGCACCACCCCGCCGATCGCGACCAGCGGTGCGCCACGCTCCCCCGCGGCGACCATCGTCTCGATGTCGCCGATCCGGGAGATCTCCGCGGACCCGGCGAGCAGGGTCTGGATGGCCGGCGCGGAGCCCTGCGTGGCCTCGAAGGTCACGTCGAGACCGTGGGCGGCGAAGAAGCCCTTGGTGTCGGCGACCATCTCGGCGGCGTAGCCGAGCGACTCCATCGGCAGGATGTTGAGGAAGGTGATCCGGTCGCGGCCGTCCTGGCCGCCGCCGCCCGACCCGCATCCGGCGAGGACGAGGCAGGCGGCGAGCAGGACCGCGGCGAGCCGGGTCGTCGTGCGGGTCATCGGGGGACCTCCGGTACGTGGTGGGTCGACGCGAAGGACGGCGACGGTGTGGCGACGGTGTCCGGACCGCGGTACCAGGCGGTGTCACTGCCGCGGTACCACGCGGTGGCGTTGCCGTGGCGGACCGCTGCCCGGGCGGCCGGGTCGAGGGCGGCGCGCAGCCGGGCCGCCCCGTCGCCGTGGCGGTGCGGGTGGTCACCGGCGTGGAGCAGGATCTCGGTGGCGCCGAGGACGTCCAGGGCGTCGCGCAGCTCGCCGGGGTCGCGCGGCAGGTGGACCGGCGCGGTGGTGAACCGGACCTGCTCGCGGACGTACTGCGACGGCATCCGGTCCACCCACGGCACCTCGCGGCGGATGCCGCGCCACTCCTTGTCCAGCCGCCACAGCAGCGGCGGCAGTCAGGACGACCCGCACTCGGCGACGGTCACCCGCAGCCCGGGCAGCGCCCCGAGGGCGCCCTCGGCGACCAGCGACACCAGCTGGGACTGCGCGACCTGCCCGTGGGACAGGTAGTCCTGCAGGTAGGTGTGGGTGAACCCGGTCGTGGTCGGGGCGCTGCCGACCCGGCCCCAGGCGTGCAGGGTGACGACCAGCCCGGCCGCGGCGGCTGCGGCGAGGACCGGCCGGAACACCGGGTGACCCCAGCGCAGGTCGTGGCCGCGCACCGGGAGCAGCACCTGCACGAAGCGCGGGTCGTCCGCCCAGTGCTCGATCTCGGCGACGGCCGCCGCCGGGTCACCGAGCGGGACCGCGACCGACCCGCGGGCGCGGGGCTCGTGGTCGAGGAACCGCTGCGCGACCCAGGTGTTCACCGCCCGGCACAGGGCGGCCTCGAACGCGTGGTTGCGGCTGACGTCGAACGCGGTGGTGCAGGTCAGGACCGCCGTGGTGACCCGTCCGCCACCGGGGGCCGGTGGGTCGAGGACGGCGGCGCGCAGGGTCGCCACGTCGTGCGGGTCGGGGCCCTCGACCATCGCGGGCGGGTAGGCACCGGCCTGGACGGGGTCCACGCGCAGCGCGGCGCCCAGGGCGTAGTCGCGCCAGTAGGGGCTCAGCAGCGGCGAGAGGTCGGTGAACGAGGCCGGTGCGACGTGGGTGTCCGCGTCGAACACCACCTCCGGCACAGCACCGGGCACCGGGTCGGACGGGCGGCCGGCCGGCTCGGCGCTCATCCCTCGCTCCCGGGCAGGGTCAGGCCGTAGAGGCGGGCGGCGTTGGCGGCCGCCATCGGCCGGCGCAGCGCCGCGGGCAGCACCCGCAGCGCGGTGATCGGGTCGTCGAAGTCCCAGTGCGGGTAGTCGGAGGAGAACAGGATCCGGTCGGTCATCCCGGTCTGCTCCCAGGTCGTCGCCAGGTGCGCGGGCACCGGCGGCTCGTCGATCGGCTGGGTGGTGAACCAGACCCGCTCGCGCACGATCTCCGACGGGGGACGGGTCAGCCACGGCACGTCGTCGCGGCACAGCTCCCAGGCGTCGTCGAGGCCCCAGAGCTGCGACGGCAGCCAGGACACCCCGCCCTCGACGAGCACGAGCTGCAGGTCCGGCACCGCGTCGAGGACGCCCCCGGCGACCAGCCCGGTCAGCGCGACGGCGACCGCGTTGCCGTACCAGGCGTGCTGCTCCAGGTAGAACGACGGCCAGCCGTCCCCGCGGTGGCCCTCGGTGCCGCCGAGGTGGATCGCGACCGGAAGGCCGTGCGCGGCGGCCGCGGCGTAGATCGGCCGGTACTTGGGGTCCGACCAGGGCAGGAACGTACCGCTGGGGAACAGGACCTGCACGAACCGCGGGTCCGCGGCGCGGCGCTCGATCTCGGCGACGGCCTCGGCCGGCGACTCGTGCGGGATGCAGATGCTGGCCCGCAGCCGCGGCTCGGGGTCGAGCCAGTCGGTGACGAGCACGTCGTTGTACGCCCGGCACAGCGCCGCGGCGAACGCGGGCTCCTCGGCGCCCGCGGTGTGCCCCTGCATCGGGATCAGCACCCCGGCGACGACGTCGAAGGGGTCGAGCAGCTGGCTGCGCATCAGATCGAGGTCGCTGCCGGGCGGCCGGGCGGGGCCACCGGCCGCGTCGGGGTGGGCGTCGCGGCGCATGCCGCCGTGCCGGACCCGGGGGTAGACCGCGGGCGGCGGCGCGCCGCGCAGCCCGAACCGGTGCAGACGGCGCCGCCAGGGCTCGGGCAGCGCGGCCGCGAGCCGGTCGGCGGTGACGACCGGGTGGATGTCGGCGTCGACGATCGGGGTCCGGGCGCGGCGCCGGGCCGGGGCCCGGGTGGTGGCCGTGGCGGAGTCGGTGGTGGTCATGACGTCTCCTCGGTGGCGGGGCGACGGCCGGTGTCGACGACCACCCAGCGGTCCTCGACGGTGACCTCGAAGGTCTCGGCGGTGTACGGGCCGGGTGTCATCCCCGGCGGGCCCGGCTCGACCGACGCCGGGAGGCTGCGGGCGGGGGCGTCGCCGGGCTGGTAGGAGCGGCCGGTGCGCACGTCGTACTCCCAGCCGTGCCAGGGGCAGGCGACGAGCACGTGGTCGTCGTCGAGCCGCACGTCGGCCGGGCCGGTCGCCACCGGGGCCCCGGCGACGGAGCCGCGGCACAGCGGGCCGCCCTGGTGCGGGCAGTGGTCGGCGAGGGCGTAGTAGTCGTCGCCGACCCGGAAGACGCCGATCGAGCGGGTGCCCACCCGCACCACGCGGTGCTCCCCGGGGGCCAGCTCGTCGGCGGGGAGCACGGCGAGCCTCATGTCCCCCCCCCCGCCCGATGCCCGTCCGCCCGCGCGAGGAGCTCGACGGTGCCCGCGGTGGCGTCGAGCCGGATGCGGTCACCGGTGCGCAGTACCCGCACCGGGTCGACGTCGAGGTCGGCCAGTGCGGGGACGCGGGTGACGACGGCGCCGAGCGCGGCCTTCGTCGTGGTGACCGTGAAGATCATCCCGAGTGGGGCGGTGCCGAGCAGCCGGGTGCTCTGGAAGAACGCCGACCAGCCCGAGGAGCCCTTGGCGCCGGGGAACACCAGGATCCGCCCGGTGAAGCAGACACCCTGCAGCGGGTGCCGGGCCTCGACGATCGTCCCGCTCGCCGGGTCGATGCCACCCCACCCCGAGATCGTCGCCGGCGAGACCAGCGCCTCCCCGGTGACCGCACCGGGGACCACGGTGCGGCCCCGCAGGACGGTGCCGACGGTCGCGGTCATCGCAGCTCACCCGACCAGCGACCGGTGACCGCGGCGTGCACGCAGTCCTCGGTGTGGTGCCGAACCACGCCTCGATCCCGAGGATCGCGGGCAGGTAGTGGGCCTGCTTGGCGGAGTCGGTGGCGAACACCCGCGTGCCCGGCGGGGCGAGGCGGGACATGGCCGGGCACGAGTCGGTGAGCACGCGTCCGCCGGCCGCCTCGATGACGGCGGTGTAGCCGCTGCGCTCGGCGACCGCGGCCAGCGCCCGCGGCGCCATGATCCACAGCGAGGTGCCGTCGTGCAGGCGGCGGCCGTCGAGGAGCCGGGCGACGTCACGGATCTGGTCGAGCGAGGCGTGCGGGCAGCCGAGCAGGACGAAGTCGACGGACGCGCTGGTGCCCTGGTCGTTGAGCCGGGCGTAGGTGGCGGCCCGCTCGGCGGCGCCGTAGACGACGGCGTCGGCCGGGACCGCACCGCCGAAGGAGGCCTCGACGGTCGGGGCCTCCGGGGTGACCCCGGGGACGTGGTACATCTCGACCCCGCCGGAGGAGGCGGCCGCGGCGCCGAAGTGCTTGAGGTCGGTGAGGTCGGGCAGGGCGAGGTCGCCGGTGACGACCGGTCGGGCCTCCTGCACCACGTCGCCGGTGAAGTAGCCGAGCAGCCCCCAGTCGAGGAACCCGCCGACCGGGGTGTCGACCCGGACGAGGTGGGTGCCGCGGCGGTGGGCGTCGTGATGGTTGCCCCAGCACGGGACGCGCCCGGTGAGGCTCGCCGCCCCGGTGGACGCGGTGCCCTCGCAGTTGGTGCGGGCCCCGAGCACCGAGTTGGCGTAGACGACCGCGGAGGACTCCATCCAGGCGCAGTGCTCGCCGCGGACCGGGAGGTTGCCGACCTGGTACGGCGTGCAGGTGGCGAGGATGGAGACGCCGCGACGGCCGTAGAAGGTCTCGGCGTCGGCCTGCAGCTCCACGAACTCCGCGGGGTAGGGCGCGACGGCGGCCGCGTCGGCGCCGAAGCCCTGCTGGAGCTGGCAGGTCGGCACCGCCATCGGCGGGATCTCGTGGGTGGTGTCGCTGTCGAGGTTGATGACCGAGAAGGCGCGGTCCCAGCCGCCCTCGGCGACCAGCCGGGCCTTGAGCGGCGAGGGCTGGGTGGCGGTCCCGGCCACGTTGCGGACCGAGCAGAGCCGCTCCGCGTCCAGCGCCTCGGCGTAGCGGGTGAGCAGGTCCATCGCGGCGGCGACGGCGGGGCCCTCGGCCCCGTCGAGCATCCTGCGGTCGTCGTCGGTGAGTATCACGGAGCGCCTCCGGGCATCGTTGCCTGTCTCCTCGTGGTGGTGGCGGGGCCGGCTCAGCCGTCGACGTTCTCCCGGATCCGGTCGGTGAGGGCACCGGCGGGCACGTCGTGCAGGCTGCCCGCCGGTCCGGCGAGGTCGAGGGCGTGTGCGGCGGCGTGGCCCATCGCCGCGCACGGGCCCATGACGCGCACGCTGGACAGGGCGGCGGCGTCGCCGTCGATGCAGCGGCCCGCGGCGACCAGGTTGGACGCGCCGGGCAGCAGCATCGAGCGCAGCGGCACGTAGTGCAGGTGGTCGGCGTCGAAGGTCTCCCAGACGTAGCCGTCGGGGCTGTCGTGCAGCTCGATCGGCCACGCGGTGCGGGCGACGGCGTCGTCGAAGCGGACCCCGGCGCGCACCTCCTCGACGGTCAGCTGGTGGACGGCGGCGATCCAGCGGGTCTGGCGACGGCCGGGCAGCCCGTAGGAGCGCACCGCGGCCTTGCCGAACACCTCGGGGAACTCCGCGCGCAGGAACTCGACGACCCGGTCGGCCTGCGCCTTCCCCTCCAGCTGGGCCTCGGCGGCGGCGAACGGGTCCAGCGGCGCCTCGATGTGGGTCATGTTGAGCACCGCGGTGTCGCGACCCGGGAAGTAGAACGCCAGGCCGTCGCGGCGGAGCAGGCCGTAGTCGCCCGCCTTGGCCGCGACCCGCTCGGCGAGCTCGGCCGGCTCGGGGGCGGCACTGGCGTCGAGGTGCTCGACGACGAGCTGCTGGCTGCCGTAGATCTCCCGGTCGGGCAGCCGGCACTCCAGGCCCGCGGCCCAGGCGAGCGCGGCGTCGCCGCTGGCGTCGACGAAGCCGGCCGCGGTGACGTCGACGGCGCCGTAGCGGGTGGCGAGGCGGGCGCCGAGGACTCGGTCGCCGTCGCGCTCGACGCCGGTGAGGGTGGCGTTGGTGAGGACCCTGATGCCGTGGGCGCGGACGGTGTCCTCGACCCAGCGGCCCAGGCGCACCTCGTCGTAGCCGACGGTGAGTGTGTGGCCGGTGCGGCGGAACAGGTCGCCGCTGGCCTCGAGGTCGGGGAACAGGGAGTCGAACAGCCCGTGGGTCAGCTGCCGGAACTCCGGGCCGTTGCCGTAGACCCCGCAGAACAGCCCGATCAGCGAGTTCACCATCTGCCCGCCGAGGACGGGGGCGGCGTCGACGAGGACGACGTCGCGGCCGAGGCGGGCGGACTCGACGGCGGCGGACAGGCCGGCGATGCCGGAGCCGACGACGCAGACGTCGGCGGTCACCGCGTGCTCGGCCGCGTCGTCGGCGCGCAGTGGGGCGTCCCGGGTCACGGTGTGGACCGGCAGGGGCGTCAGCGGGTGAGGCATGGCTCACACACTAGGAACGGCGCGCACCGTCCCGGAAATAGAAGGTTCGCCTGCCGGACCATCGACCGGACGAATAGTTGCAGCTCTACAGGGTGGCCGACAGCTCGACCAGGAGCTCGCGCAACCACTGGTGGGCGGGGTCCGGGTCGAGGTCGGTGTGCCACCAGAGGCGCTCGCGGATCGGTCCGGGGTCCCCGGGGCAGGGCAGCACGACCAGCCCGAGGCCGTCGGCGACCTGGCGGGCGAGCCGCTCCTGCAGCAGAGCGACGCGGTTGGTGCCGACGACCATGTACGGCACCGACAGGTAGCTCTCGACCCGCACCCGGATGTCGGGCTCGACGCCGAGGCGGGCGAGCTGGCGGGTCATCGGCGCCGCCGCCGACATGCCCCGGTCCGGGGCGAACGGGACCACCCAGGGCATCGCGGCGAGCTCGTCGAGGTCCAGGATCGGGTCCGGCCCGGCGGCGACCGGGTTGGCGGCGTCGACGACGCAGACCCAGCGGTCGTCGAACAGGGCGGTGGAGCGCAGCTCGGGGCGTTCGAAGCGGGCGGCGGGCGGGGCGATGAGCCCGTCGATGAGCCGGATGGTCTCGCCGATGTCGGCGGAGAACGACTCGCGGACCAGCCGCAGCCGCAGCTCGACGCCGGGGGCGCGCCGGGCCGCCGCCGCGGACAGCGCGGGCCCGAGGACGGCGACGGTGTAGTCGGCGACGAGCAGGGTGAACCCGCGCCGGGCGGTCGACGGGTCGAAGCCGTGGCCGGTGCCGAACAGCCGCTCGGCGGCCGAGCAGACGCCCTCGACCTGGTCGACGAGCTGGGCGGCGAGCGGGGTGAGCACGTAGCCGCCGGGATGGCGGGACAGCAGCTCGTCGTCGAAGTGGCGGCGCAGCCGGGACAGGGCCGCGCTGGCGGCCGGCTGGGAGATGCCGATCCGGGCGGCGGCCCGGGTGACGTTGCGCTCGCGCAGCAGCTCGCGCAGCGAGACGAGCAGGTTGAGGTCGAGGTTCGCCAGCCGGACCGACGGTGGGTGCGGCGGGACCGTCACGACCGGCCGCTCACGACGGCGACGGTGGTCACGACGCTGCAGGCTAGCCGCTCACCCCGTCCGGGGCATCCGCCCGCTCGTCGGGCCGCCCGCCTCGCGACCCGCCCCGGCGGAACGCACTGGGGGTGACGCCGCGGACCCGGGTGAACGCCGCGCTGAAGCCGAACGGGTCGGCGTACCCGACCCGGCGCGCGATGCCGGCCAGCGTCGCGTCGGGCTCGGCGAGCAGCAGGTCCGCGGCCAGGGTCATCCGCCAGCCGGTGAGGTAGGTGAGCGGCGGCTCGCCGACCCGGTCGGTGAACCGCTTGGCCAGCGTCGCCCGGGACACCCCGGTGGCGGCGGCGAGCCCGGCGACGGTCCAGGCCGCGGCGGGGTCGGCGTGCAGCAGCCGCAGCGCCCGCCCGACCACCGGGTCGTGCTGGGCGGCCCACCAGCGTGGGCGGCTGCCGTCGGTCCGGTCGAACCACTCGCGCAGGGTGCAGACCAGCAGCCAGTCCAGGAGCCGGTCGAGCACGACCTGCTGCCCCGGCGCGTCGACGGCGACCTCGGCGGCCACGTGGTCGAGCACCGTGTCCCCGCTGCCCCCGGCGCCGACCCGCAGGACCGGCGGGAGCGCGTCGAGCAGCCGGGCGCCGACCTCGCCCCCGGCCGCGGAGGCCGCGGTGATCAGGGTGCTCGCGTCGCTGTCCGGTGCCGGCGCCGGGTCGTGCCAGCCGAGCCGGTGACGGGTGCCGCCCTGCTCGGGCGTCGCACAGTCCACACCGCAGATGATCGGCTCGGCCGGGGTGCCGACCTCGTCGACCACGTGGAACCCGGCGGGCCCGCGCACGACGGCGGTCTCCCCCGCGGTCAGCCGCACCGGGTCGGCGCCGGGCACGACGATCCACCCCGCACCGGTGAGCATCGCGCACAGGGTCAGCGGTGCGCCGTCGACGAAATGCAGCGACCAGGGCGGGGTCAGGGTGGTGCTGCCGAACAGCGAGCCGTGCGAGCGCAACCCGCGGACGAGGTCACCGAAGGGGTCCACCGCACCGAGGTTAGACGATCGGACAGGAGATTCGGCGTCTCACCCATGTCGTCGTCCGCGTCGTGCTGGTGTCGTGGACGCCATGCCCACCACCGACATCCGCACGGCCCTGACCGACGACGACCGCGCCTTCCTCGCCCGCCCGTTGCACGGCTTCCTCAGTCTGGCGGGCGGCCCGGTGCCGCCGCAGCCCCGCCCGGTCTGGTTCGAGGCCACCGACGACGGCACGGTGCAGCTGTTCACCGGACCGGAGTCGCTGCACATCCGGCGCAGGCGGAAGGACCCGAGGGCCTCGCTCGTCGTCGCCGCCCCGGTCGGGGAACGGGAGCGTTGGATCGCGGTCGAGGGCGGCACGACCGTCGAGACCGACGGGGCGCACGCGCTGGCGCAGCGTCTGGCGCACCGCTACTGGGACCTCGACGACCCCACGCGGGCCGCGGACCTCGCGGCGATCCTGGCCGAGGACCAGGTGCGGCTGGTGATCCACCCCGAGCGGGTGCGGCGGCTGATGTTCTGACGCGTGTTCCGACCCGCCCCGGCCGGGGCCGCCCGGCTCAAGGGGTGCGACTCAGGGGGTGCGGCGGCCCGACCACTCGGGCTCGACGGCCGCCCAGTCCTCCGCCCAGGCACGGGCGAACGTGCGCCCGTTCCAGGCGAAGGCCAGCCGCCCGACGACCAGTACCCCGCCGGCCCACCCGGCGGCGGTGAGGAACCCGGCCGCGACGGCGACCGTGACGGCGTCGGCGGGGGTCGACGGCGGCGGTGCCAGCCTGCCGTCGGTACCGACCCAGGCCGACACCCGGTCGCCCACGTCGTAGATGCCGGGCAGCGAGCTGCCCCCGGAGTGCGGCAGGCCGTCCGGCCCGGTCCAGCTCAGCGTGAGCGACTGCTGTCCGGTCTGCAGGTCCCCGACAGCGTTCGCCCGCGCGGTGACCGTCGCCTCGACCGGCACGCGTTGCCGGGCCTCGACCGCGCCGCGCTCGAGCACCGTCCCGTGGGCCGCGGCACCGGCGAGCCACGCCACGACGAGCCCGCAGGCGGCGAGCAGCCCGCACAGCACCGCGAGCAGGTCCTCGCGACGGGACGCCCGACGACGGAGCCGGTCGGCAGGTCCCGGCTCGGAGCCCGGACGGTCGGCTGCGCGCATCGTTCCTCCTGGGGTCGGTCACGACGGGGCGTCCCCACCACCGCGGGTGAGGGGGCGATCACCGAGACCTACCCCCGTTATCGCGCCGTGACATCCCGTCGGGACGGAGATCACGCCCCCGGACGCCGTACGGTCCGCTCCCGTACCCGGGCGGTCGAGCGGCAATCGGTCCGCCGCCGGGCCCGCCGCCCACCCGTTCGCCGTGCACCGTTACCCACTCGCCGCCACGGGACGCTCCCGCGCAACCGCGACATCCGGACGGGCGTCTGCCCTGTTGTCACCCGGGTGGGTGATCTGTGGCGTGGGAGGTGGGCATGTCCCGGACCGAGCGGCTCCGTCGCCGTCGCGGTGTGCTGGTGACCGGTCTCGTGCTCGTGGCCGGGGTGGGGCTGGGTGGGACCGCGATCGCCGCCGCCGACCCGGAGCAGAGCCGGGTCGCGACGCAGGCGCACGCCGAACCCGCGGCCCCGGGGACACCGTGCTCGGCGTCGGTGCGCGCCTGCGTGGACCTCGAGACGCGGCAGGCGTGGCTGGTCCGCGACGGCAGGGTCACCGGCGGCCCGTTCCCGGTCACCACCGGCGGCGAGGGGAAGGCCACCCCGGTCGGGCACTCGTTCCGGGTGTACCGCAAGGAGGCCGACCACCGCAGCGGCGAGTACCCGGGCCCGGACGGCCGTCCGGCGCGGATGCCGTGGTCGGTGTTCTTCGCCGACGGCGGGATCGCCTTCCACGGCGGGGACCTCAGCCGGGAGTCGGCGGGCTGTGTGAAGCTCCGCACCCGCGATGCCCGGCGGTTCTTCGAGACCCTGCAGGTCGGGGACAAGGTGCAGGTCGTGAACGGGTCGGTGGAGCGCCGGCACCGCGCCGAGGCCCGCGGCCACCTCTGAGCGACCGAGCGACGCCGCCCTCGCGCACGGGACCGGCCCGCGACGCGGGGTCGCGGGCCGGTCCGTGCGTGGTGGGAACGGAGGGCCTCAGCCCGTGCTGGCCGTCCGCCGCGGCAGCACCCAGTTCGGGCGCGGGAAGTGGCAGGTGTAGCCGTAGGGGAACTTCTGCAGGTAGTCCTGGTGCTCCGGTTCGGCCTCCCAGAAGTCGCCGGCCGGCTCCACGTCGGTGGTCGCGCGGCCCGGCCAGAGCCCGGACGCGTCGACGTCGGCGATCGTGTCCAGGGCGTCGGCCCGCTGCTCCTCGGTGGTGTAGAAGATCGCGGAGCGGTAGCTGCGGCCGATGTCGTTGCCCTGGCGGTCCTTCGTCGACGGGTCGTGGATCTGGAAGAAGAACTCCAGGATCTCGCGGTAGGAGATCCGCTCCGGGTCGAAGACGATCTCGACGGCCTCGGCGTGGTCACCGTGGCGCCGGTAGGTGGCGTTCGGGGTGTTCGGGTCGCCGGAGTAGCCGACCCGGGTGGAGACGACGCCCGGACGCGCGCGCAGCAGCTCCTGGACGCCCCAGAAGCAGCCACCGGCGAGGATCGCGGTCTCGGTCATGGGGGTGAACCTCCCTGTGTCGGGTCTCGGGACCTACAACGGTCCCACCGCCGCGGATGTTCCGTCGCACACGACCGGTCACCCCGGCTCGCGGGGTCCCCGGTCGATGACCGATGCTCGGTCGCATGGACGGGCAGAGCGCCGGGTCGGACGCGGGGTTGAGCACCGAGGAGCGGGCGGTCGTCGAGACGGTGCGCGACTTCGTCGACCGGGACGTCCGCCCGGTGGTGCGGGAGCTGGAGCACGCGAACACCTATCCCGAGGGGCTCATCGAGCAGATGAAGGAGCTCGGGATCTTCGGGCTCGCGGTCCCCGAGCCGTGGGGCGAGGCGCCGGTCTCGATGCCCTGCTACGCCCTGGTCACGGCCGAGCTGGCCCGCGGCTGGATGAGCCTGGCCGGCGCGATGGGCGGGCACACCGTCGTCGCGAAGCTGCTGGTCGCCTTCGGCACCCGCGAGCAGCAGGACCGGTACCTGCCGCGGATGGCCACCGGTGAGCTGCGCGCGACGATGGCGCTGACCGAGCCCGGCGGCGGCTCGGACCTGCAGGCGATGACGACCCACGCCCGTCGCACCGACGACGGGTGGGTGGTGAACGGCGCCAAGACCTGGATCACCAACTCGCGGCGCTCGGGACTGATCGCGCTGCTGTGCAAGACCGACCCGACCGCCGAACCGCGTCACCGCGGCATCTCGGTGCTGCTCGTCGAGCACGGTCCCGGCCTGACCGTGTCCCGGGACCTGCCGAAGCTCGGCTACAAGGGGGTCGAGTCCTGCGAGCTGGCCTTCACCGACATGGCCGTCCCCGCCGACGCGGTGCTCGGCGGGGAGCCGGGACACGGCTTCACCCAGATGATGAAGGGCCTGGAGACCGGCCGGATCCAGGTCGCCGCGCGCGCACTCGGCGTCGCCGACGCCGCCCTGGCCGACTCCCTGGCCTACGCCCAGGAGCGGGAGTCGTTCGGCAAGCCGATCTGGCAGCACCAGTCGGTCGGCAACCACCTCGCCGACATGGCCACGAAGATCACCGCTGCGCGGACCCTGATCCTGCACGCCGCCCGGAGGTACGAGTCCGGGCAGCGGTGCGACATGGAGGCCGGCATGGCGAAGCTGTTCGCCTCCGAGACCGCGATGGAGGTCGCCCTCGACGCGGTGCGCATCCACGGCGGCTACGGCTACTCCACCGAGTTCGACGTCGAGCGGTACTTCCGCGACGCCCCGCTGATGATCGTCGGGGAGGGCACCAACGAGATCCAGCGCAACGTGATCGCCGCCCAGCTCGTCAAGCGCGGGGGCCTGGAACGCTGGTGAGCCTTCAGCCCAGACACAGTCGGCACACATCGGGGCCTGCCATGATCGCCACGCACGGGGCCGACGGCGGAGAGGGGACGACGTGGCGGCCGGGATCGTGGAGGCGGCGGCCGACGAGGGGCTGAGTGCGGCGCAGGTCGCCGCGGCGCGCCGGGCGGGCCGGACGAACGCGCCGGTGACCGCCGGGACGCGCGGCTACGGGCGGATCCTGCGCACCAACGTCTTCTCCTCCTACAACACGATCCTGTTCGCGATCGGCCTGGTCCTGCTGGTGCTGGGCCGCTACGGCGACGCCCTGACCAGCGTCGGGCTCGGTCTGGTCAACGCCGTCGTCGGGGCGGTGCAGGAGATGCGGGCCAAGCGGAAGCTGGACCGGCTGCAGCTGCTCGACGCCGCGGAGGTCACCGTCGTGCGGGACGGTGTCGAGCAGCGGGTCCCGGCCGCCGACGTCGTCGTCGGGGACGTGCTGGTGGTGCGGGCGGGTGAGCAGGTCGTCGTCGACGGGCCGGTGCTGACCGGGCGGGCCGCGGCCGACGAGTCGCTGCTCACCGGCGAGTCCGACCCGGTCGTCAAGGATCCCGGCGACCTGCTGCGCTCGGGCAGCCACTGCGTCGCCGGGACCGCCCACCAGCGCGCGACCGCCGTCGGCGTCGACAGCTACGCCGGCCGGCTGACGCTCCAGGCCCGCGCGGACACCACCGAGGCGACACCGCTGCAGCGACGCATCGACTTCGTCGTACGGCTGACGATGGTGCTGGTCGTGCTGATGAGCGGCGCGATCCTGGCCCAGGCGTTCCTGGAGGGGTTCTCGCTGCTGCGGGTCGTGCAGATCACCGCGGTGCTGTCCGGGCTGGTCCCCTACGGCCTGTTCTTCCTCATCGCCGTCGCCTACACCCGGGGCGCGGCCCGGCTCGCCGGGCGCGGCGCCCTGGTCCAACGCGTCAACGCGGTGGAGGCGGTCACCCACGTCGACGTCGTGTGCACCGACAAGACCGGCACCCTGACCACCGGCGCGCTGCGCCTGGACCGTGTCGACCCACTCGACGGGACCGAGCCGGGCCCCGCGCTCGCCCGCTTCGCGGCCTCCGTGACCGACCCGAACCCCACCACCGCCGCACTCGCAGCCGCGCTGCCCGGCGCCCCGTCCGAGCTGCGCGACGAGGTCCCGTTCACCTCGTCGCTGCGCTGGTCAGGGCAGGTCACCACCGACGGCGAGGCGTTCGTGCTCGGCGCCCCGGACGTGCTCGCCCCGCACCTGGGCGACCCGGACGCCGTCGCCGACCGGGTGGAGGCGCGCGCCGCCGCCGGGCTGCGGGTGCTGCTGCTGGCCCGGCCCGCGCGGCCGGCTGCCGGGCTGCGCGGCGACGACGGCCGTCCCGCCCTGCCCGACCTGGTCCCGGTGGCGCTGGTGGCGCTGTCCGACGAGCTGCGTCCCGGCGTCGCCGACGCCCTGGAGCGGTTCGCCGCGGACGGGGTCGTGGTGAAGGTGCTGTCCGGCGACGACCCGCGCACCGTCGCCGCGCTCGCCGCGCAGGCCGGGCTCGACGTCGGCGAGCCGGTCGACGGGTCGGCGGTCGCGGAGCTCGCCGACTCCGCCGACTCCGCCGACAACGCTGCCGACAACGCTGCCGACCGCCGGGCCGCGCTCGACGCGCTGGTCGCCCGGACCACGGTCTTCGGGCGGGTCGCCCCGGAGCAGAAGGAGCGGATCGTCGCGAGCCTGCGCCGGGGCGGTGCGCACGTCGCGATGCTCGGCGACGGCGTGAACGACGCGCGGGCCCTCAAACGGGCCCACGTCGGCGTCGCGATGCGCAGCGGTTCGGCGGTGACCCGCGACGTCGCCGACATCGTGCTCGTCGACGACTCGTTCGCCGCGCTGCTGCCGGCACGCACCGAGGGGCGCCGGATCATCGACGGCATCGCGGTGTCGATGTACGTGTTCCTCACCCGGGTCGCCACCCAGGGCCTGGTGATCATGGCTGTGACCATGCTCGGGCTCGGGTTCCCCTACTCCCCCACCCAGGTCGGGCTGACGTTGCTGACCGTCGGCGTGCCGACGCTGTTCCTGACGCTGTGGGCGACGCCGTCCGAGCCGGACCCGGACCTGCTGGGCAACCTCGCCCGCTTCGTGGTGCCGGCCTCGGTGGTGACCGCGGGCGCCGGGACGGTCGTCTACACGGTGCTCTACCAGGGCATCCTGCAGGGCTTCACCAGCGGGCGGACCCCGGAGCAGGTGATCGCGCAGTTCCAGAGCTACACCGGGCTGACCTACGGCACCGACGCCGACTTCGCCGAGGCGGCCGCGACGCTCGGCGCGCAGACCGGGCTGTCGACGTTCGTGGGGCTGGCGTCGTTCGTCCTGATCCTGTTCCTGCTGCCACCGCACCGGTTCCTCGCGGCGTGGACGGCGCCGGTGCCCGACCGTCGCCCGGCCTGGCTGGTGCTGGGCCTGACCCTGGTGTTCGCGGGCGTGGTCGGGACCCCGGCGCTGTCGTCGTACGTCGGGCTCACCGGCGCGGCGCCGCCGGTGGTCCTGGTGGTGCTGCCGGCCCTGGTCTGCTGGTTCGCCGTGACGTGGGTGGTGCTCCGGTTCCGGGTGATGGACCGGCTGTTGGGGACCGACCGGCTGCCCGGACGGGTCGGTCAGCCGCCGTCCTGACGGGCGGAGTCCGGCGGGGCGGGCACGGAGCCGTTCCCGGGGCCGCTCCCGGCGCCCTCCGTCTCCCGGTCCGGGGCCCCCGCAGTGGGAGCGTCGGCGGGTGCCGCGTCGTGGGCGGCGGCGACCGGCGGGCCCGCGGCGGCGACGTCGTCGACGCGAGAGAAGCGGCGGTCCCGCAGGTCGATCTGCTCGCCGAGGTAGCGCAGCAGCACCGCGACGACGGCCGCGACCGGCACGGCGAGGAACGCGCCGGCGATCCCGGCGAGCGAGCCGCCCGCCGTCACCGCCAGCAGCACGACCGCGCCGTGCAGCTTGAGGCTCTGGCCCTGCAGGAAGGGCTGCAGCACGTTGCCCTCGATCTGCTGCACCGCCACGACCAGCACCACCACCGCGACCGCGGTGCCGAAACCCTGCGTGACCAGCGCGATGAGGACCGCCAGCGAGCCCGCGACGACCGCACCGACGATCGGGATGAACCCACCGATGAAGGTCAGCACGGCCAGCGGCAGCGCCAGCGGGATCCCCAGCAGCACCAGGCCGATGCCGATGAACACGGCGTCGATGAGGCTCACCAGTGCCTGGACGCGGATGAAGCCGCCGAGGACGTCCCACATCCGGCGCAGCACCTCGGCGATGTGCCCGCCCGCGCTGCGCCCGGTGATCGAGGTCAGCCACGGCAGGAACCGCGGCCCGTCCTTGACGAAGAAGAACGTCAGCACCAGGGCCAGCACCAGCGAGACCAGTCCGGACGCGACGGTGGACACTCCGGTCAGGACGCCGCCGGCGATGGAGGTCGCGCTCTGCTGCAGCTGCTGGGTGACCTGGGTGATAATGTCGCCGATCTGGCTCTCACCGAGGTTCAGCGGCGGACCGGAGATCCACTGTTGGATCTGGCCGAGCGCCGCGATCACGCCGGAGGTGATCTGCTGGGTCTGCCCGGCGATCGACGGCGCGATGCCCACGAACAGACCGGTCACCGCGGCGATGCCGACGAGCAGCACCAGCGCCGAGGCGGCCGCGGGTGGGAACCGCCACCGGATGAGCAGTGCCGCGGGCGGACGCAGGACGGTGGCCAGCAGGATCGCGAGCACCACCGGCCAGACGACGACCCACAGCATGCCGGTGACGTAGCCGAGGATGAGCAGCCCCAGGGAGATCAGCGCGACCCGCAGGCTCCACGCCGCCACCCAGGTGAGCCCGTTGCCGATGACGGTGCCGCGGCTCGCGGCCCTGGCCGTCGGCGACGGGTTCAGCAGTCCGCCCTCCGCCGGGTCCCGTCGCGCCCCACCGTCCTCGGCACGCGCGGCCGGTTGCGCCCCCGAATCCATGACCCACTCCGTTCGTCCCGGTTGACCTGCGGCGGGAACCCTAGCGGCGCAGGGGCTCCGATGCCCGCCGCAACGACATGCCACGCCCGTGCGTCGCGGACGGAGGGGCCCTCGGAGGTCGGTCGGCGAGGTGGCGGACCCCGGTGGTCCGGTCGTGGAGCACTGTCCACAGGGGCCCACGAGCCGATGGAGGGTCGCGGCGGCGCGGACGCACCGGGTGCGGAGTGCCCGCCGGTCAGCCGCCGGAGAGCAGCGTGAGCCGGTCGGCGACCGCGCCCAGCTGCGAGCTCATCCCGTTCAGCTCCCGGGCCGCGTCGCCGAGCAGTCCGGGGTCGCCCAGTGACGCCCCCGCGATGCAGTGCCGGGCGGCGTCGGCGCCCGCGGCGAGCCCGTCGCGCCAGTACGTCTGGGCGACGGCGTCGGGGATCGCCGGGTACGCCTGGGCGGAGGCGACCTCGTCGCGCAGGCCGCGGCAGGCCTCGACCAGCGCCGGGATCCCGCCGTCCGACCCTGCCCTGGCGATGTCGCGCAGGGCCCCGGTGATCGCGGTGACGTGCACCTGGCCGCCCGCGGCGCGCCAGTCCCCGACCGCGGCCGTCGCGGTGGCGGCGTCCTCGATCCCGCGGCCTGCCGCTCCCGCGGCGCCGACGACCACCGCGAACACGACGAGCATCCCCGCGATCGCGCCGGCCAGGCCCGCACCGACCGCCAGCGGACGGCGGCGGCGTGGCAGCAGCGCGGTCGGGAACCCGGGCAGTCTCCCGTCGGCGCCGGGCCCGGCCGCGGGCTCGACGACGACCGGGGCCGGGGTGAACCAGGGCCGCTCGGGCACCGGGGCGGGCGGCGCAGGGTGCGCGGTGCCGTCCCGGGGCGCCGGGACCGTCGCCCACCACGGACCCGCGCTGTGCTGCTCGTCGGTGTCCGGCCGGGTCTCGGCGTCCGGCCGGGTCACGGCCTCGGCCCGCGGGGCGCCCCGCTGCGCCGGGACGGCGATCGTGGGTGGGGTCTCACGCAGGGCGTGCCGCGGGCGGTACGGCGTGCCGTCCATGACGTCCCCCTCTCCGACGTGCGGGCGCTTCACGCAGTTCATCGCGCCGGCGCCGAGATCGTGACCGACTCGGCGACAGTTTCACCAGAAATGGCGACCTGCGCATTCGCTGGGCGCCATCTGGTGTTCACGCGACGCCCGTAGCATCACTCTCCGTCATGCCCGACCCCGTTCGCCCGCTGCGCACCGGCGCGGCCGTCCCGTCCGTGCACGTCGCGCCGGAGTGGACCACGGTGCCGCGTTACGCCGGTCCGGCCGTCCGCGGCGGGGCACCGCACCTGGTCGTCGTCTGCGGGGCCACGCCCGATCCCGATCTCGGGCCCGACGACCGCCTGGTCCGGCTGCCCGCCGGTGCGGACGCCGCGACGCTGCTGGACCGGGAGCTCGCGACGCTGGTCACCGGCACCCGGATCCTGGTCACCGGGCCCGAGGAGCTCGTGCAGGCCGTGCGCGCCGCGGCGCTGCACCGTGGCGCCCTCGACGAGGAGATCGTCCTGGTCCCGACCGACGTCGCTCACGCCACCCGGGACCGAACGGTGCATTGCGGACACTGTCACCAGCACGTCGTCGTACACGCGGCCGTCGGGGACGCCGTGGCCTGTCCCGGCTGCCGGGTCGTGCTGCACGTCGCCGGCCACCACTCGCGCCGGCTCGGCGCGTTCCTCGGCGCGCCGACCCCGCAGCGGGCGCCGTGACCCGGCCCGGGGTGCACCTGCGGGTCATTGCGGTCACCAACGCCGCACCCGACGTCCGGTCCCTGGAGCTCGCCGCCGCGCCGGGGACCGGACCACTGCCCGCGGCGCCGCCCGGCGGCCACATCGGCGTCGAGTGGGCGCCGGGCCGCTGGAACTCCTACTCGCTGACCGCGCCGTCCCCCGCGCCCGACCGCTGGCACGTCTCGATCGCGCGGCGCCCGGACTCCCGCGGCGGCTCGGTGTGGGCGCACGGTCTCGCCCCGGGTGACGCGGTCGTGGCGACGACGCCGCGCAGCTCGTTCCCGCCGGTCGACACCGCGCGCCACCACCTGCTCGTCGCGGGCGGGATCGGGGTGACCGCGATCCTGTCCCACGCCCGCTGGCACGCGTTCTGGGGGAACCCGTACACCGTGCTCACGGTGCACCGCCCCGGTCCCGCCCCGCACCGCGACGCGCTGCGCGCACTCTGCGGGGACCGGCTCGTCGAGGCGACCGGCCGCGTCGAGGCCCGGGCCGCGCTGGAGCGGCTGCTGGGCACGGCACCGTTCGGCAGCCACGTCTACACCTGCGGCCCGCCCGGTCTGATCGCCGCGACCGCCCGGACCGCCCGCGCCGCGCACTGGGTCGACGCCCGCATCCACGCCGAGGCGTTCGTCGGCGAGCCCGAGCCCGGCACCCCGTTCCGCGCGGTGCTGCGCCGCAGCGGCTGCACGGTCGAGGTCGGTGCCCACGAGACCCTGCTCGACGCCGTGCACCGAGCCGGGGCCACCGCGCCCGCGATGTGCCGGCGCGGGGTGTGCGGGGAGTGCGTGACCCCCGTCGTCGACGGCGGGGTCGAGCACCGCGACACGGTCCTGACCGCCGACGAGCGCGCCGACCGAATGGCGCTCTGTGTGTCCCGCGCCGCCGGGGCGACACTGGAGCTGGACCTGTGACCGGCGTCGACGACTACCCGTTCCCGCTGCCGCACCCGACCTACCGGATCAGCGCGAACGTCGAACCGGCCGGGGTCGAGCGCCGCACCGAGGCGGGCTCCTGGGGCGGGCGGATCCTGCACGACGGCCCGGACCGACCCGCCGTCGCCGCCGAGCGCACGTCGATCCTGGACCGCGAGTCCGCCCGGTTCGTCGCCGCGCCGCACGCCCGCGCGTCCTGCTGGGACGCCTGTCTGTACCTGCTCGGTCGGCTCGCCGCCGAGCAACCCGGCACCTGCACCCTGACCCGCACCCTCGGCCGGGCCGGCGGGTGGCGGTTCCGTGACACGGCGACCGGCACCGACCGGGAGTTCGTGTTCGGCGACGACGCCACCCTCCCCGAACACCCGTTGCGCTGGGTGTCCCGGCTCGTCGCGGAGGACGTGGTCGTGCTCGGCGCCCGCGGCGAGGCACTGTGGCTCGACGCCGGTGCCGTCGCGTTCGCCTCCGTGTGGTCGATCGGGTTCGACGCCGGCATGAGCTTCCGGGAGCTGCACGGCCCGGTCCCGGGCAACGGACCCGGCGGGGTGTTCGAGCGCGCCGAACGCTTCCTGCTGCAGCTGCACCCCGGCGAGGCCTACCGCCGCCTGAACTGGGGTCTGCAGCCCGACGACCGCCGCGACCTGTCCCTCGACGCCGCCCCGCAGTGGCAGCCCGCCCGGACCCGGCTCGATCTCACCGACCCCGGCCGACAGATCCACCTGCGCACCGAGGTGCAGCACCTGGTGCGTCTGCCCCTGACCGGGGCCGTGCTGTTCCTGATCGGGATCCGCGGGCCTGTGCAACGAACGGTGGTTCCGGCCCGACACGCCGGACCTCAGCGTCCGGCGGGATGGGCACTGTGAGTGATGACATCAGACCCTATGGGCTCTGCTGAGAACGAGA
>NZ_VRMC01000109.1:0-17050 GCF_008369905.1 Pseudonocardia sp. EV170527-09 | reverse complement strand
GGCTCCGGGGGGCGCTGGTGTGGCATGGCTCCTTGCAGTGATCGTCGGTGCAGGCGGATCGCCGCCGGGGGAACGTCCGGGGACGCAGCGACTGCGCCGAACGATCACCCGATGTGGTGACCTTCACACGATCGCGCAAAGATCACGGGAAGATCACGATTCTACCGTCACCGGTTGTCGGGCAACGTCACCGGGGGTGACGAATGCCCGGGTGATCGCCCGGCAGCGCCGTACGCAGCAACGGCCACGACACGAGCACGCTCAGCCCGACCAGCAACGGGCTCAGCACGGTCCGCGCGACGCCCAGCAGCACCACCTGGTCGGCCGCCCACAACGGGAGGAACACCGACAGCCGCACGACGTACTGCGCCACCCACGCCCAGGACGCCCGCTGGTACCCGCGCAGCAGGTCCGGGTCGCGCCGCCACCGGGTCCGCTGGCCCAGCAGTCCGCCGACCACCACCCCCAGCAGCGGCCAGCGCACCACGATCGAGATCGCCCAGGCCAGGGCGCTGCCGACGTTGGACACGATCTGGACCAGGAAGAAGTCCGACGCGCGCCCGGTGATCAGCGCGATCGCGGCCGCGACGACGACCCCGGCCAGCCCGAACAGCACCGCGCGCGGCCGCCGCCCCCGGTACAACCGCCATGCGGCCACCCCGGCCCCGGCGACGATCGCCGCGCCGGCGCCCCAGTTGATCGGGAACAGCGACCCCGCGGCGTTCGCCACCACCCAGGCGAGCACGAACGCGACGACCGGGACCGAGGCGTCGACGGCACCGGCCCGGCCGCCGAGCAGCTCGGCCAGCCGCGGGTCCTCCCGGGGCGCGGTGCGGGAAGCGGGATCGGGTGTCACCTGACTAAGGGTGCCCTATCTCGGGCCACAGGTCGACGGATCCGATTGGCGTACGGGCCCGGAGAGGGTGATCATCGCTGTAACGCCGCGCTTCGTTGCGGTGAACAACAGATGGGCACGCATCAGGATCACGGACCGGGAGGGGGCGGTGTCGATGGCCACGCAGCGACACGATCAGGGGCGCGCACAGCACCGGAGCTTCGTCGCGATCGGGGACAGCTTCACCGAGGGCCTCGACGACCTGACCCCGGACGGCAGGGCACGCGGCTGGGCCGACCGCGTCGCCGAGATCCTCGCCGAGCGCCGCCCCGGCTTCGGCTACGCCAACCTGGCGGTGCGCGGGAAGGTCCTGGACCAGATCGTCGACGAGCAGATCCCGGTCGCCGAGGCGATGCGCCCCGACCTGATCACCTTCTGCGCCGGCGGCAACGACATCATCGGCTGGAGCTGCGACGTCGACGATCTCGCCGCCCGCTTCGACGCCGCGCTCGGCAGGCTGGTCGCCACCGGGGCCGAGGTGCTCATCTTCACCGGCTTCGACCTGCGCCGGATGCACCCGCTCATCCGCAGGTTGCGGGGCCGGATCGCCTGCTACAACGAGGACATGCGGGCCGCCGCCGAACGGCACGGCTGCCGCGTCGTCGACCTGTGGGCGATGGACTGCCTCGCCGACCCGCGGGCCTGGGGCCCGGACCGGCTGCACCTGGTGCCGCACGCGCACGAGCGGGTCGCCTGGCGGGTGCTGGAGACGCTCGGCGAGGACGCGCCGGACTGGCGCGGCCCGTGGCCGGAGCCGACGGTCGAGCCCGCGCCGTGGACCGCCCGACAGGCCGAGGACCTGCGGTGGGTGACCCAGCACGTGATGCCGTTCCTGCGCCGGCGCCTGCGCGGCACCAGCACCTGGGACGACTACCACGCCAAGCGTCCTCAGCTGGCTCCGCTGCAGGACGCGTGAGCCGTACGTCGTCGTCCCGCGGTACTCCCGCGGGACGACGACGTCGCGGTGCTCGGTGGGCCGCTCAGCGGATCGGGGTGTGATCCCGGGCCGCGATGTAGGACGGCCGCGGCCGCGGTGCCGAGAACGGCGCGACGCACGCGTTCTCGACGCTGTTGAACACCAGGAAGATGTTCGACCGCGGGTACGGCGTGATGTTGTCGCCGGAGCCGTGCATGCAGTTGGAGTCGAAGAACGTCGCCCCGCCCGCGTCGCCGGTCATCATCGTGATGCCGTGCCGCTCGGCGAGCTTGGCGATCGACCGTGCGTCGGGCGTGCCGATCTTCTGCTCCTTCAGCGACGTCCGGTAGTAGTCCTCCGGCGTCTCGCCCACGCAGGACACGAAGGTCCGGTGCGATCCGGGCATGATCATGAGGCAGCCGTTGAACGGGTGGTTGTCGGTCAGCGAGATCGAGCAGCTGACCGCACGCGGGCCCGGCATGCCGTCCTCGGCGTGCCAGGTCTCGAAGTCCGAGTGCCAGTAGAACCCACCGCCGCCGAAGCCGGGCTTGTAGTTGATCCGGCTCTGGTGGACGTAGACGTCGGAGCCGAGGATCTGGCGGGCCCTCGAGAGCACCCGCTCGTCGCGCACCAGCCGGCCGATCGCCTCCGAGATCCGGTGGACCTCGAAGATCGAGCGGACCTCGTCGGAGGACTTCTCGACGATGCAGCGCTCGTCGGCGCGCACCTGCGGGTCGGCGGCGAGCCGGTCCAGCTCGGCCTGGTACTCCGCGACCTCCTCGGCAGTCAGCAGGCCCGGCACCTGCACGAAACCGTCGCGCTCGTGCGCCTCCAGCTCCTGGGCGCCGAACATGCCCGCGCTCGCCCGGTCGCTCCAGACGGTGGGCTCGGCGCGGTCGATGAAGACCGGGGTGTTCGAGACGCGCGTCGGGTAGCGGTCACCCGCGGCGCGCACGAGACGCGGTTCGTTGCCGACCAGTGCGGTCATGGACCCTCCTGTGAGTCGCTGTCGGTTCGGTTCCCCTTCGAACGGGTGTCGTATGAACGACCGCGAGGGGCGTTCCCGCTGTAACACAGCGGAAACACCCCTCGCGGTGGTGATCTCGGGACGGAGGTTCAGTCCTCCGTGACCAGCGGGTACACGCCGTTCTCGTCGTGCACCTCCCGGCCGGTGACCGGCGGGTTGAAGACGCACACGCACTTGATGGTGGTCTTCGGACGGAGCTGGTGCTTCTCGTGGCCGCTCAGCACGTAGATCGAGCCCGGCTTGAGCTGGTACGTGACGTCGTTGTCCTTGTCGTACAGCTCTCCCTCACCCTCGGTGATGAAGACGGCCTCGATGTGGTTCGCGTACCAGAAGTCGTTGATCGTCCCGGCCTGCAGGGTGGTCTCGTGGACCGAGAAACCGACCTTGTCGTTGGCCAGCACGATCCGCTTGCTGCGCCACTGGCCGTTCTCGGACTCGACGTCCCGATCGGTTCCGGTGATCTCGTCGATGGTGCGGACGATCATGTGGGTATCAGCTCCCGATGACGGTGCGGACGGACTCGCCGATGATCGCAAGACCCTCGTCGAGCTCGTCGTCGGTGGTCGTGAGCGGCGCCAGCAGCTTGAGGACCTCGTCGTTCGGACCGGCGGTCTCCAGCAGCAGGCGGTGCTCGAAGGCCTTCGAGGCCACCTTCTCGGCGAGCCCCTCGCCCTCGAACTGGATGCCCCGCGCCATCCCACGGCCCTTGGTGAACATCTCGGTGCCCTGGTTGTCACCGATGATCTTGTTGAAGGCCTCCTCGACCTTCTCGCCCTTGCGCAGCGTCTCCTTCTCCAGCGTGTCGTCGGTCCACCAGTTGCGCAGCGTGTGCGTGGCGGTGACGAACGCGGGGTTGTTGCCGCGGAAGGTGCCGTTGTGCTCGCCGGGGCCCCACTGGTCGTACTCCGGCTTGATCAGCACGAGTGCCATCGGCAGGCCGTAGCCGGAGATGGACTTGGAGATCGTGACGATGTCGGGCTGGATGCCGGCGATCTCGAACGAGAAGAACGGACCGGTCCGGCCGCAGCCCATCTGCACGTCGTCGACGATCATCAGGATGCCCTTGCGGGTGCACAGGTCGCGCAGCCCCTGCAGCCACTCGATGCGGGCCGGGTTGAGCCCGCCCTCGCCCTGCACGGTCTCGACGATGACGGCGGCCGGCTCGTTGAGGCTGGAGCCCGTGTCGTCGAGGACCTTCTCGAACCACAGGAAGTCGGGCATCTTGCCGTCGAAGTAGTTGTCGAACGGCATCGGCGTCGAGTGGACCAGCGGGATGCCCGCGCCACCGCGCTTCATCGAGTTGCCGGTCACCGACAGCGCGCCCAGCGTCATGCCGTGGAACGCGTTGGTGAAGTTGATCAGCGCCTCGCGACCGCTGATCTTGCGGGCGAGCTTCAGCGCGGACTCGACGGCGTTGGCGCCGGTCGGGCCGGGGAACTGCACCTTGTACTGCAGGTTCCGCGGCTTGAGGATGATCTCTTCGAAGGTGGTGAGGAACTCGCCCTTGGCCGAGGTGTACATGTCCAGGCCGTGGGTGATGCCGTCGCGCGTCAGGTACTCGATGAGTGGCTTCTTCAGCACCTCGGGGTTGTGTCCGTAGTTCAGCGCGCCCGCGCCGCCGAAGAAGTCGAGGTAGGAGTTGCCGTCGACGTCGGTCAGACGGCTCCCCTTCGCCGTGTCGAAGACGACGGGCCAGTTGCGGCAGTAGCTGCGGACCTGGGACTCGAGATCCTCGAAAACGGTCATGTGTTCTCACCCTTGTCTGCTGCGATCGGGCCGATGAGATAGAGGTTCTCCGGCTCGTGGGAGTCACCGAGCAGGTCGGGACCGAACAGGTCCTCCCGCTCGATGGTCGTGTCGTGGCGCTCGGCGAACTTGGTGAACAGCCGGATCGACGAGGCGTTGTCCGGCGTGATGGTGGTCTCCATCCGCTCGGCGCCGCCCACGGCGACCGCCTGCTCCCAGACGGCGTCCAGCATCCGACCGGCGAGGCCCGCCCCGCGTGCCACCGGGTCGACGCACACCTGCCAGATGAACAGGGCGCCGTTCTCCGGGCGCAGGTAGCCGGTCACGTAGCCGACGGCACGGCCGTCGTCGCGCCGGGCGATGACCGAGGTGCGCGCGAAGTCGCGACACCACAGGATGTAGGCGTAGCGGGAGTTCACGTCCAGCGTCCGCGACTCCACCGCCAGCCGCCACATGTCCACCCCGTCCGCCGGGACCGGGGAGCCGATCTCGTACGTATGGTCACCGTCGGCGTCGGCCGCCGGGCCGGATGCGCCGGTCGCGGCGTCTCCGTCCGGAACCGTGGACGCCCGAGGAGGAGCCTGTTCGGGAGCGGTCATGACTGGCGAGGTTAGTGCCGTCGGGCGCTCGATGCAGCCGCTGACGACGTGCGGCGACCCCCGGAGCCATGATCCACGTGATCGGCGCCACAATGGACGCCGACGCCGCGACACCCGGTGTCCGCCCTGGAAGACACCGTGATCACCGGCCCGTCCGATCGGCTCCGGGACCCGGCCCGGAGCGGCCGGAGGTCTCCGACGTGGCGCTCACCACGCTGCGCCACCACCCGGCCGCACGTTCGGCCAATCGTGCGGATGCACTTGCATCTGCACCGCTGCGGGGTGACGATGGCTACTCCGTCGAACCGTGCCCGGAGGAGCTGTCGTGTCGGTGACACCCGCCAGTACGCGCCCCGTGGCCGTGGTGACCGCACCGGACGAGGGACAGACCGTCACGGTCACCTGCGCCCGGGACAGCCGCAGCCACGTCGTGGCACAGGCGGTCCTGGCCGACTCGCTCGCCGCCGGGACCGGCCACTGCACCGCGCTCTGCGGGCACGTGGTGCTGCCGGCGTCGCTGGCCTCACCGCCCGGGGACGGATGCCTGCTGTGCGCCGAGACCTCCGGGGCCGGGCGTCGTGCCCGCCGCCGCGGACGGATCGGCTTCGGGCGCTCGGCCCGCGCCGCCTCCTGAGCGCCGCCGCCGACCGCCGCCCACAGCCGGTCCGTTCCCCCACCGCCGGCCGGGCCCCGACCCGCGCCGGTGGACCCGCGACGCCGGGCTGACGCCGGGCTCCCGACCCGCCGGTCAGCGCCCGCCGGACACGTCCAGCACCGCGCCGGTCACGTAGCTGGCCTCGTCGGACAGGAGCCAGGCGATCGCCGTCGCCACCTCGTCGGGGTGACCGGCCCGGCCCATCGGGATCGACGGCGCCATCCGCTCGATCCGCCCCGGCTCGCCGGCCCTGGCGTGGAAGTCGGTGTCGAGCAGGCCCGGCCGGACGGCCGCCACCCGGATCCCGTCCGCGGCGACCTCCTTCGCGAGCCCGACGACGAGCGCCTCGACCCCGGCCTTCGCGGCCGCGTAGTCGTTCCACTCGCCGGGCGAGCCGAGCACCGCCGCGCGGGAGGTGACGTGCACGAGCACCCCGCCCGCACCGCCGTAGCGGGTGGACATGCGGTGCACCGCCTCGCGCGAGCAGAGCAGTGCCGCGCGCAGGTTGAGCGCGACGACCTCGTCGATCCGGGCGTCGCTCATGTCCTCGAGGCGCTGCCGCGAGGGGGCGCCGCCGGCGTTCGCGACCACCCCGGTCAGCGGCGACGGCAGGGCCGCCGCCGCGTCGAACAGCTGCTCGACGCCCTCGGTGCGGGTGACGTCCGCGGCGACCGCGGCAGCGTTCACCCCGGCCGCCCGGCACTCCGCGACGACGGCCGCGGCGTCCTCCGGCGAGGCCCGGTGCCCGACGAGGACGTCCTGGCCGCGCGCGGCCAGCAGCCGGGCGGTGGCCGCGCCGACCCCGCGGCTGGCCCCCGTCACGAGCACCGTCATGCGTCGTCCGTCCTGCGGCGTCAGGCCCGGTGGGTCTCGGGGCCGGGCTCGGGACGAGCGGTGGCCTCCGCCGCCCCCGGCTGCCGGGTGCCGGGGTCACGGACCTCGGTGTCGGCCCGGGTCGCGCCGCCGGGGCCGATCTCCCCCGGGCGCTCGTCGTCGTCGCGCAGGCCACGCATCTCGCTCTTCAGGATCCGGCTGGACCGACCGACCGACCGCACCATCTCCGGGAGCTTCTTCGCGCCGAACAGCAGGACCAGCACGATCAACCAGTGGGTGGGGCTCATAGCTCCCATGACAGCCTCCTCGCTCGCCGACGGAATCAACGAACCATCCTCCGCCGGGGTTCCCTCTCGCAAGAACAGCCTCCCACGGCACACGGAATCTGATCATTCGGTCACTCACCGTTGATCCGTCGACACCGATCGGGTTTGGATGACGGTGACACCGCGGGCAGCACCGGTGCTGCCCGGGCACGAAGGAGCTGATCCGTGCAGCCGTCCGCACTCGCGGCCCCGCAGGAGCTCGACCCGGTCGACCTGACGCGCTACCCGGTGCACGAACCGGGCTCGCCCGGCTGGGAGGACGCGGTCCGCCGGGCCCGTGCCCAGCTCGCCGCCGACGGCTGCGCGGTGCTCCCCGGGTTCGTCCGGGCGTCGTGGCGGGACCGGCTGCGGACCGAGGGCGAGGCGGTCGCCCCGCTGGCGCACCACGAGACCGCCGTGGTCAACGTCTACAACACCGACCCGGACCCCACGCTGCCCGCCGACCACCCGGCGCGGGTGCGGATGGAGCGGGGCAACGCCTTCGTCGCGCGGGACCGGATCCCGGCCGCCGCGCTGATCCACCGCCTCTACCCGCAGCCCGCGTTCCGCGCGTTCCTCGCCGCCTGCACCGGCGTGCCCGAGCTGCACGAGCTGGCGGACCCGCTGGCCGGGCTGTGCCTCAACGTCGTCGGCGACGGCCGGTCGCACCCGTGGCACTTCGACACCAACGAGATCGCGATCAGCCTGCTCACCCGCGCGCCGGAGGCCGGCGGGGTCTTCGAGTACTGCCCCGACATCCGCGACACCACCTCCGAGAACACCGCCGACGTCGCCGAGGTCCTGCACGGGAGGGGCGGCGCCCGGGTCCGACGGCTGGTGCTGCGCCCCGGTGACCTGCAGCTGTTCCGCGGCCGGTACTCGCTGCACCGGGTGACCGAGGTGCGCGGCGAGACCGCCCGGCACACGGCGATCTTCTCCTACAGCACCCGCCCCGGGGTGGTCGGCAGCGCGGCCCGCACCCGCCAGCTGTTCGGGAGGACACTGTCCGAACACGGGGGGTCGCGCGCCGTGCGCGTCGACGGGCTGCTGGACTGATGGGCGTGACCACCACGTTCGCGGCCGACGACGACCTGCCGAAGGTGCCGCTCCCGACGCTGTCCGCCTCGGTCGGCCGCTTCCTCGAGTGGTGCGCCCCGCTGCTCACCCCGGACGAGTACGCCCGCACCGAGACCGCCGCCCGCGAGCTGCTCGTCGAGGGCGGCCCGGCGTCGGTGCTGCAGGCCGACCTCGAACGCTTCGACGCCGGCGCCCACAGCTGGCTGGACGCGTTCTGGCCGTCGCGCTACCTGGGCCGGCGCGACCGGATCGCGCTCAACGCGAACTTCTTCTTCCTGTTCGGGCCGGGCACCACCACCGACCCGTGCGAGCGGGCCGCGCAGCTCACCGTGGCCGCCCTCGGGCACAAGGCCGACCTCGATGCCGGGACGTTCCCGCCGCTGGTCAACCGGGGCGTGGCGCAGTCGATGGACCAGAGCCGCCACATCTTCTCCACCACCCGCATCCCGGGCGACCCGCAGGACACCGTGCGCACCCCCTACAGCGACGACTGGCCGGGCCCGTCCACCGAGCGGCACGTCGTGGTGCTGCACCGCGGCCGGATCCACCGCCTCGACGTGATCGGCGAGGACGGGGCGGCGCACACCGCCGGGGAGATCGCGGACGCGCTGCGGGAGATCCGCGAGGCCCACCCCGAGCGGGCCGCCACCGGCGACGCGGTCGGCGCGCTGACCACCCTGGCCAGGGCCGAGTGGGCCGCGGTGCGGGACCGGCTGACCGGGCTGGACCCGGCCAACGCCGAGGCCGTCGACCTGGTGGAGCGGGCGCTGCTCGCGGTCTGCCTGGACGAGACCGACCCCGCCGACGAGGAGTCCGCCGCGCGGACCCTGCTGGCGGGGGACTCCGGCGACCGCTGGTTCGACAAGGCGCTGTCGATCGTCGTGCTCGCCGACGGCACCGCCGGGGTCAACATCGAGCACTGCGAGCTCGACGGCACGACCGTGCTCACCCTGGTCGACGCCATGTTCGCCGACTCGGTCGAGGTGCACGCCGAGCGGATCGGGACCCGCCCGCAGGGGACTCCGCCGCACGGCGGCTGCGGTTCGTCCTCGACGACGACCTGCGCGCCACCGTCTCCCGCGCGCACGACGAGTTCGCCGCGTTCCTCGACGCCACCGCCACCGAGCTCGTCGCCTTCGACGACTTCGGCGCGGACGACGCGAAGTCCCTGAAGTGCTCCCCCGACGCCTTCGTGCAGGCCTGCTACCAGGTCGCGCACCGGCGGGCCAAGGGCGTCACCGGCGCCACCTACGAGTCGATCGCGACCCGGCAGTTCCGGCGCGGCCGCACCGAGGCGATGCGGGTCGTCACCCCCGAGATGGTCGCGTTCGTCGACACGATGGACGACCCGCAGGCGTCCGACGCCGACAAGGTCGAGACCTTCCGGGCCGCCGCCGCGGCCCACGGCGCCCGCGCGAAGCAGTGCCAGCAGGGCGACGCACCCGAGCAGCACCTGTGGGAGCTGGACTGGATCCGGCGTCGCCGCGGGGCGGACCTGGGCGTCACCGAGCAGCTCGCGGTGTTCGACTCCCCCGGCTGGACGATCATGCGCGACGACTGGCTGTCGACCAGCTCGGCGCCGTCGGACAACATCCGGTACTTCGGGTTCGGCTCGACCAGCTCGCGCTGCATCGGGGTCGCCTACGTGCTGCTGCCCGACCGCTTCCACGTGCACCTGTCCACCCCGGCCGACCAGGCCGAGGGAATGCACACGTTCGCCAGGGAGCTGCGGGCGGCGGTGACCGAGCTGCGGAACCTGCTTGCCTGAGCGGGTTCACTGGTGGGGTGGAACGTGTTCTCGTCACCGGCAGTTCCGGCCACCTCGGTGAGGCGCTGATCCGCACCCTGACCGGCGACGGGGTGCCCGTCGTCGGCCTGGACCTGCGGCCCTCGCCGTGGACCGCGGTCGTCGCGTCGCTGACCGACCGCGACGCCCTGCGGTCGGCGTTGCGGGGGGTCACCCACGTCCTGCACACCGCGACGCTGCACAAGCCGCACGTCGGCTCGCACAGCAGGCAGGACTTCGTCGACACGAACGTGTCGGGCACCCTCGCAGTGCTGGAGGAGTCCGCCGCCGCGGGTGTGCGGGGCGTGGTGTTCACGTCCTCGACCAGCGCGTTCGGCCGTGCGCTGACCCCGACACCGGGCGGGCCCGCGACCTGGATCGACGAGACCGTGGTGCCGCGGGTCCGCAACGTCTACGGAGCCACCAAGACCGCCGCCGAGGACCTGTGCGAGCTGGCCGCGCTGGACCCGGGGCTGCCGGTGGTGGTGCTGCGGACCTCACGGTTCTTCCCCGAGGCCGACGACCGCGACGACGTCCGCGCCGCCCACGACGACACCACGCTCAAGCTGGTGGAGTTCTGCCACCGGCGGGTCGACGTCGCCGACGTCGTGTCCGCGCACCTGGCCGCGGCCCGGCGGGCGCCCGAGCTCGGGTTCGCCCGCTACGTGGTCAGCGCGCCGTCGCCGTTCCGCCGGTCCGACCTCGCCGAGCTGGGCAGCGACCCGGCCGCGGTGCTGGAGCGGCGGGCCCCGGCGCTCGCCGCGCTGCTGGCCGAACGCGGCCGGTCGGTCCCGCCGGTGGACCGCGTGTACTGCCCGGACCGGGCGGTCGCCGAGCTCGGCTGGACCCCGATCTGGGACGTCGACGCCGTCGTCGCGCGGGTGCGGGAGGGCGGGCCGCCCCGCAGCCCGCTGGCCGACGTCGTCGGGGCGAAGGGATACCACGATTCCCCGACCGGGGTGTACACCCGGTGATTTCACCTCGCCGGACCGGGTGACTGTAGGTCGACAGGGCTAACGCCGTGGGTACGTCCGGCGGTAGACGTGACACAGCACGTGTCGCCGACCGTGACGCCGTACCCCGGAGGTCCTGCCATGACCGGCCCGCAGCACCGACCCAGCCCCGGCCCACGCGGTGCCGACGCCGACCGCGCACGGCCGTCGCCGCGGCCGCGGCACGGGTTCGACGACCACGAGTTCCCCGAGGACTCCTACCAGGGCGGCTACCCGGACCTGCGATCGTCGCGGCCGGTGGAGCGGGCGACACCCACCGACCCGGAGGGCTTCGGCGAGCTGTACGGCGGGACCGGGCCGCAGCCGACCGTCGGGCGTGGCGGGTACGCCGCACCGATGCGCTACGAGGGCTACGGCGCACCCGTGCAGGCCGGCGGGTCGCAGACGAGCGGTGACGGTCCCGACGACGGCGGGTACGACGCGTACGCCCGGGCCGCGCACCGCATGCCCGAGGAGCCGGTCGCCCCGGCCCGGGCCGCCTACGGCGAGTACGGCGACCCCGAGACCCGCGGCGGGACCTCGATCGACGGCGGTCCGCCCTACCCGGCCACCTCGGAGCAGGACGACACCGCCCGGCACGATGCGGACCGCCACGATCCGGACCCGCACGACACGAACTGGGACGACACGAACTGGGACGACGCCGCGCCGACCGCCGCGCCGACCGCTGACTCCGCCGCCGCGTACGGCCGGGACGAGCACCCGGTCCACGGGGAGACGGGCGGCACCGCGGTCGCCGAGCGCACCGCCGTCGGAACCGGGGCAGGGACGGGGGCCGTTCCGGTCCCGCGGTCCCCGTCGGAGTCCGGCGGGCGTCGTCCGGCGACGGTGGCCGAGGCCGCCGCGGCCCGCTTCGGCGCGTCCGCCCGGACCGCCGACCGGACGCAGGCCGGGCTCGCCGAGCAGACCGGTCCCCCGGCCCGGGCGGCCGCACCGGCGGGACCGGGCGTCGAGGCGACCGGTCCGGTCACCACGACGCGGCGCCCGGTGACCGCGGCGGCCGTGCCGGCCCCGGTGACCGTCGCCCGGGACGGGACCGCGCTCACCGTGCTGCGGGTCGTCACCTACGTGCTGGTGTCGCTGTCCTGCCTGGTGTTCCTGGCCGGGGCGGTCTACGGGCTCGTGGCGTTCCTGGAGCTCCGCGCGGCGCTGGGCACCTCGCCGCTGTTCGGGGGCGGCACCCCGTTCGGGAACTGAGGTCGTCCGTCTTGCCCAGCCGTGGGTCGACGGCGGAGTGGTCGGTGCAGGCGACGTAGCCGCTGTCAGGCGCGGGACAGGACCTCCCGCAGCCGTCGTGCGAACGCCGCCGCATCCTCGACGAACCCGACGTGACCGCCCGGGAACGGCTCCGGTGCGCGGCCCAGCCCGGCCGCGAGGGCCCGCGAGGTCAGGTCGCACAGCTGCCCGGCCGAGGTGTCGCCGATCCCGACGGCGATCCGGGCGTCGCGCAGCCGGTCCAGGTCGGGCGCCCACCGCACGGTCTCGCGCATCTCGTGCAGGAAGAAGTGCCGTTCGTCGGCGGCCTGCCGGGCGGTCGCCTCGTCGCCCGCCGCGGGCAGGGCGGTGCGTTCGGGCACCTCCTCGGGCGCCACGGCCGGCAGTCCGGCGGAGGCCAGGAAGAGCCCCCAGGCCGCGGCAGGGCCGTGCTCCCGGTAGGTGCGGACGATCTCGTCGGTGGCGGTCCGGCGCTCGGCGGCGTCGGGCAGCAGCGCCTCCAGCGGCGGTTCGTGCGCGACGACGGTGTGGTCGTCGGCGAACAGGACGCCAGCGGCCCGAACGGTCCGGCGCCCATCGGCGACCCGGCCAGCACGAGCAGCGGGCCGGAGCCGCGCACGTCGAAGGTGATGCGGGCACCCGGCCGGTCGAGCAGGTCGGTGCTGACGGCGGTCGACATGGCGGCTCCCCTGCTCCGTGGACGTGCCCCGCCGATCCTGGCCGCCGCACGGGCCGGTGTCACCGCCGTAGGCTGGAACCGACTCCGACGGAACGGACGAAACCCCCTGTGAAGACCCGCATCACCCCCGCTCTGGGTGTGCTCCTCGTGCTGGCCCTGCTCGTCGGCGGGCTCGCGTGGTTCGCCGGGAGCCGCGGGTTCACCGCCGACGACCTGCGCGACCTGGTCGACCCGCCCCCGCCGGAGCAGTGCGACCAGCCCGACCCGACGACGGCGGGCTGCCTCACCCCGTCCGCGCTGCGCCTGCACGACGCCCTCGTCGAGCGGTTCGGCGAGCCCGGCCCGTCGGCACCGGTACGGGCGATCACCTGTTGGTCGGAGCATGCGTGGAACCCGTCGAGCGACCACCCCGCCGGACGGGCGTGCGACGCGTTCCCGGCCGGCTACGGCGACTTCCCCGCCGGGCAGGACCTGGAGGACGGCTGGGCGGTCGCGACCTGGCTGCGTGAGAACGCCTCCGAGCTGCGGGTCCGGTACGTGATCTGGCAGGGCCGGATCTGGTACCGCGGCACCGGGGACTCCGGCGAGGGCCGGGAGAACTGGGGCAGGCCCTACGACGGCGGCGGGGTCTACGACCCCGCCGACGCCACCGGCGGGCACTTCGACCACGTCCACGTCAGCGTGCGCCGGTGACGCGCCCCGCCCGGAGCACGTGTCGGAGCTGGTGTCACAGCACGTGCTGGCCGTACATCTCCCCCAGCGGGTCGGCGATGAGCTCGATGCGGGCGCCGTCGGGGTCGCGGAAGTAGACCGAGACACCCGAGTGCACCTCGTGCTCCACCCCGGCCTCGGTGAGCCGGGCGACCAGCTCGTCCCAGCGCTGCGGCTCGACGCTGATCGCCATGTGGTGCAGACCGCCGAGGACCTCGGCGTAGGGGCCGACGTCGAGGCCCGGGAAGTCGAAGAACGCGAGCAGGTTCCCGTTGCCGATGTCGAAGAAGAAGTGCGAGGACCCGGGGTAGTCCCGGTTCTCGATCAGCTCGGTGAGCGGGAAGCCCAGCACGTCCTGGTAGAAGCGCACGGTCCGCTCGACGTCCGAACTCACCAGGGCGGTGTGGTGCAGCCCGCGGGCGGTCGAGGCCGGCCGCTGGCCCACCGGCTTCAGGTGGGCGGAGCGGATCCGGTCGCGCGCGGCGTCGAGGGCCGCGGTGTCGGTGCCGGTGGGGGCGCCGGTCGGGGTCGGGGTGTCGGTGGAGCTGCTGGTCTCGGTCATCGTGGTCAACCCTTCAGCAGTGCGGTGAAGTCGGGGACGTCGTCGAAGGCGTCGGTGCGGGTGGCGGCGGGCCGGGCCGCGACGGCGGCCGCCAGCTCCCCGGCGGCCCGCTCGACGCGGCTCTCCAGTGTGGTGCCCACCTCGGTCGCGCCCCAGTCCTCGGGCGCGGCGAACACCGCGGTCGGCACGGTCGCCGCCCGCAGGTACGCGAAGAGCGGGCGCATCGCGTGCTCGAGTGCCAGCGAGTGCCGCGCCGTGCCGCCGGTCGCGGCGAGCAGCACCGGGGTGCCGGTGAGCGCGTCGCGGTCCAGCACGTCGACGAAGGTCTTGAACAGGCCGCTGTAGGACGCCGAGAAGATCGGCGTCACGGCGACGACCGCGTCCGCGGCGGCCACGGACTCCAGCACCGGCGCCAGCGCGGTGTTCGGGAAGCCGGCGACCAGGTGGTCGGCGAGGTCGCGGGCGTGCTCGCGCAGCTCCACGACCTGCACCTCGGCCTGCTCGCCCCGGTCGGCCAGCGCGGTCGTGACCGCGGCGGCGAGCCGGTCGGCCAACAGCCGGGTCGACGACGGCGTCGACAACCCGGCGCTGAGCACGACGATCCTGCGTGTGGTCATCACGCGACCTCCTGCTTCTCCCGCGTGCTCTTCTCCTGCGTGCGGGCGGCGACCAGCGAGGCGTGGGTCGGCGCGTCCGGGACCCCGGGCGCACGCAGCGCGGCGAACTCCTTGCGCAGCACCGGCACGACCTCCTCGCCCAGCAGGTCGAGCTGCTCCAGCACGGTCTTCAGCGGCAGGCCCGCGTGGTCGATGAGGAACAGCTGGCGCTGGTAGTCGCCGACGTACTCGCGGAAACCGAGGGTGCGCTCGATGACCTGCTGCGGGCTGCCGACGGTCAGCGGGGTCTCACGGGTGAAGTCCTCCAGCGAGGGCCCGTGCCCGTAGACCGGGGCGTTGTCGAAGTAGGGCCGGAACTCCCGCACCGCGTCCTGGCTGTTGCGACGCATGAACACCTGGCCGCCGAGGCCGACGATCGCGCGGTCGGCCGGTCCGTGACCGTGGTGCTCCCAGCGCTTCCGGTAGAACTCGACCATCCGCTTGGTGTGCGACGCGGGCCAGAAGATGTGGTTGTGGAAGAAGCCGTCGCCGTAGTACGCGGCCTGCTCGGCGATCTCGGGGCTGCGGATCGAGCCGTGCCAGACGAACGGCGCGACGCCGTCGAGCGGACGCGGGGTCGAGGTGAAGCCCTGCAGCGGGGTGCGGAAGCGCCCCTCCCAGTCGACGACCTCGGTGTCCCACAGCTTCCGGAGCAGTGCGTAGTTCTCGATCGCGAGGTTGATCCCCTGCCGGATGTCCTGGCCGAACCACGGGTAGACCGGGCCGGTGTTGCCGCGCCCGAGCGTCAGGTCGACGCGGCCGCCCGCCACGTGCTGCAGCATCGCGAAGTCCTCGGCGATCTTCACCGGGTCGTTCGTGGTGATCAGCGTGGTCGCGGTGGACAGCTGCAGGGTGCTGGTGACACCCGCGAGGTAACCGAGCGTGGTCGTCGGCGACGAGGAGAAGAACGGCGGGTTGTGGTGCTCGCCGAGGGCGAAGACGTCGAGACCGACCTGCTCGGCGTGCCGGGCGATGGTCAGGACGTCCTGAATGCGCTGCGCCTCGGTCGGGGTGGCGCCGGTCGTCGGGTCCGGCGTGATGTCGCTGACCGAGAAGACTCCGAACTGCACGGCTTCCTCCAGTAGTTGATCCGTCATCTACATCCTGCACCAACATGGATGACGCGTCAACTATTCCGGTACCCTGCAGCCGTGACACGGTGGCTGGACGAGCGCGAAGAGACGGCCTGGCGAGGGCTGCTCCGGATGCAGGCACGGTTGCACGCCGAGCTGCACCGGCGGTTGCAGGCGGACTCGGGGCTCTCGCTCGCGGACTTCGACGTGCTCGTCGCGCTGACCGACCGGCCCGACGAGCGCTGCCGCGCGATGGAGCTGGCGGGCCTGCTCGACTGGGAGAAGAGCCGGCTGTCGCACCACCTCGCGCGGATGCAGAAGCGCGGCCTGGTCGCCCGCGAGGAGTGCGACGACGACGGCCGCGGCAACTACGTCGTGCTCACCGGAGCGGGCCGGGCGGCGATCGAGGCCGCGGCGCCCGGGCACGTGGAGACCGTGCGGGAGCTGGTCTTCGACGCCCTCTCCGACGACGACGTGATCGCGCTCGCCCGGATCACCGCCGCCGTGCAGGCCCGGCTCGACGGCCGCGGCGCCGCCTGACCGGTCCGCGGCCGCGCCCTCGGGACGTCCGACCACCGCGTTCCGCGGAACGCGGACCGAGGGCGTGACACCGCGTTCCGCGGAACGCACGACGGCCCGCTCCGGCGTCACCGGTACGGGCCGTCGTGAACGGGACCGCGGGCGGACCAGCAGGTCAGGGCACCAGGATGGCGCGTCCCCTGACCTTCCCCGCGTCGAGGTCGTCGAGCGCGGACTGGAAGTCGTCCAGGGCGTACTTCGTGGTGTGCAGCGTGACCCGCCCGCGCCCGGCCAGCTCCATCAGGTCGCACAGGTCGTTGTAGGACCCGACCAGGTTGCCGACCACGTTCACCTCGGCCGAGATCAGGTCGATCGTCGGGACGTCGACGTTCTCGCCGTAGCCGACGACGTGGTAGTCCCCGGCGCGCCGCGTCATCGCCAGGCCCTGCGCGGTGGAGCCGCCCTCGCCGACGAAGTCGATGACGGCCTCGGCGCCGTTCCCGCCGGTGCGCGACAGGACCTCGTCGACCTGGCCGCCGTCGGCGACGATGCCGTCGTCGGCGCCGATCTCCAGCGCCAGCTTCACCGCGTCCGGGTTGCGGTCGAGCACGACTAGATGTGATGTCCAGGGAGGTTGGTCAGCCTGGTGACTGGTGGCTGGCCGCCGATGGCGGAGTGAGCGCGGTGGTGATTGTAGAAGTGCAGCCAGCCGGGTAGGGCGTCGTTGCGTTGGCGGGTCGACTCATAGAGTCGGGCGTAGGCCCAGCCGTCGGCCAGGGTCC
>NZ_VRMC01000108.1:0-17633 GCF_008369905.1 Pseudonocardia sp. EV170527-09 | reverse complement strand
CGACGACGAGTTGAGCGAGCCGCAGCCGGGCGCGCGGGGTCAGGGCGGCGTTAGCGTGGGACACGAAGGCCTCCGGTGGGTGAAGCGGTTCCTAGACAGCTCCACTTCACAACCGGAGGCCTTCGTCTGTCAGCCAGACTCACCGCCCCCGGACGGGACAACCTCCCTGGACATCACAACTAGGCTTCGCCCATGGCGTCCCAGTCCGAACGACGGAACGCGGGGACACGGGGACCGGGCTCGACCCGCGACCGGGTCCTCGACGCGTACGAGACGCTGCTGATCGAGCAGGGCCCCGGCGGCGCGACCCTCGACGCGGTGGCGGCGGTGGCCGAGGTGTCCAAGGGCGGACTGCTCTACCACTTCAGCTCCAAGGAGGCGCTGGTCAGCGGCTTGCTGGCGCGGCTGCGCGAACGCAGCGCCCGCGACGCGGAGCTCATGCGCTCGGATGCGGCGGGCACCGTGGCCTACTACCTGCGCACCTCGGTGCCGGGCCACGAGTCGCCGGTCGGACTGACCCGCACCTACCTCGCGACCCTGCGCGTCGCCGACGGCAGCAGCTCCGGGGAGGCCGCCCGGACCGCGCTGGCCGACGTCGACGCCGACGGGCTCGCCGCACTGTCCGAGGAGATCGACGACCCGGTCCTGGCCTGGCTGGTGCAGCTCGTCGGGGACGGCCTCTACCTGCGCACCCTGACCGGCGCGCCGCTCACCGGCGGGGTCTCGACCGAGGAGCTCCTCAACACCCTGCGGACGCTGCTGGCAGCCCGTTCCCGGCCCGGGTGATCCCGTCGTGCACAGAACGCGTGGAACCGGTCGCGCGGGGTAGTCTCCTGTCCTGTACTCGCACGGGGAGGGGCCCACTGTGGAGGAAACCGGCGGCTATCTCGCGCTGGTCGTGGTCGGTGTCGCGATCACGGTCGGGGTCGGTCAGATCCTGCTGCGCACCGGGCAGCCGTTCCTGGAGGACGTCTTCCAGAGCAAGGAGACGTCGCACTCCATCAACCGACTGCTGGTGGTGCTGTTCCACCTGCTGACGCTCGGCGTGCTGGGGATGATCTCGGTCATCGACATCGACAGCATCACCGGCGTCCAGCAGATCGTGTTCAAGATCGGCGTCGTGCTGCTGGTCGTCGGGATCGCCTACGGCATCTCGATGCTCGTCCTGCTCCGCATCCGTGAGCGGCGTCGCCAGCAGAAGGTGTCGGCCGACATCGACCGCTCGATCGCCGAGCAGCGTCGCGGCGTCGGCCGGTTCCGGCGCGGCGCGAACACCGACGCTGAGGGCCGCACCCCGGCCGAACAGCCGGAGGACTGACCCCCGGGACCCCACCGGGTCTCAACCCGGGGCGCCGGGAAGACCGGTCACCGCATCGGCGAGACCGTCGCCGTCGAGGTCGGTCCAGAACTCCGGACCCCGCCCCGTCTCGACGACGAGGGTCTCCGCGACGCCGTCGCCGTCGCCGTCCCGGGCGGCCGGCCCGGACACCGGGACCGACCCCACGACACCGGACCGGGCCCGGGGCACCCGCACCCACCAGGGGACGGGCAGCGCCGCCGCGACCACCGCGCCCGCCAGCGCCGTGCTCCCGACCGGCACCCTGCTCCCGACCGGTGCCGTGTTCCCGACCGGCGCAGCGCTCCCCACCGGCACCGGCGGCTCAGTGCGCACGGGCCGGCTCCCCGGGGCGGTGCGACGCCCGCCGCGGCACGGCCGGGCCCGTCGACCACCGCTCCGCGGCCGCGATCCACGCCGCCAGCTCGCGGTCCGCGGCGGCGAGCACCGCGTCGCGCACCCGCCGGGCCAGCACCCGGTCGCGGGTCGAGCGCACCGCCCGCACCCGGGCCGCGACGAGTGCTCCCGCCAGCAGGACGAACCCGGACAGGGCGAGCGGTGCCCCGGGGCCCGCGGTCGGGAGCAGGCGCCCGACCGCCAGGAGGATCGAGAGCACCGACACCGCCGACCCGGACAGGGCCGCTCCGGACCATGCCCCGCGCTCCCGGCCCGGTGCGACGGCGAGCGCCCGGGCCGCCGCGGCGGTGAGAGCCCGACCACCCGACCGTGACGCACCGTGAGTGATCTGTGTCACTCTGACGCCCTGATGTCGTAGTGCGGTCGCGGCCGCACCGCGGCGCAGGACCGGTCCGCTGCGGCGCGCCCAGGCGTCGTCGAGGGTGCGGGCGGGACCGTCGAGCGCGGCCGTCCACCACCGGGGGTCGCCGGCCCGGCCCGCGCGCCGGACCGCGTGCGCCGCCAGGCCGTCGACCTGCGCCGACAGGGTCGCGAGAAGATCGACACGAATCTGGTCGAGCGCGGTGCGCAGTGGCGGCCCGATGCTGCCCGACGGTGGTTCCCGGTCCATGCGGCCAGTGTCGGGCGGGCCGCTCCGGGGCGGATCCGTAGGACTGCGCAGCGGACCCGGGTGATCGCCGTCCCCTTTCATGGGCAAGGGTGAACCGCAGCGTGGACACGGACGAATCAGCCGACCGGGGCAACCCCACGGGCTCGAGGGACGTCCACTGATCGGGCAATACCCAAGACGCCCGACACCAGAACCGCAACCGGACCGTGATCGCGTCGTTGGACGAGTAAGCGGACCTGTATGGAGGAAGTGTGAGCGCCGTTACGCCCGCCCGCCAGACCGTCACGCCCGATGCGAGCGCCCCCGCGCGCCCCGGGCGTCAGAACGGTGCCGGTGCCGGACAGTCGCCGTTCCCGGCGAGCCCTGCCCGACCCGGCGGGCGCGCTCCGCTGGCGTCGCAGCCGGAGGGTCCCGAGGGCTTCCGTCGCCCGCGGCCCCGCCCGGCTCCGCGCCGCAGCGCGAACCCGGCGGTGTCGGTGATCGTGCCGACCCGCAACGAGGCCCGGAACCTGGAGATCGTGCTGCCGGCCATCGCCGCGGTGCGGCCGGCCGTGCACGAGGTCATCGTCGTCGACGGCAACTCGACCGACAACACGGTCGCCGTCGCGCGACGCACGCTGCCCTGGGCACGCGTCATCACCCAGACCCGCAAGGGCAAGGGCAACGCGATGGCCTGCGGTTTCACCGCCGCGACCGGTGACGTCATCGTCATGTTCGACGCCGACGGCTCGGCCGACCCGAACGAGATCCCGGCATTCGTGAACGCGCTGGTCAAGGGCGCCGACTTCGCCAAGGGCAGCCGGTTCTGCAAGGGCGGTGGCTCGGACGACATCACGCTGCTGCGCAAGTCCGGCAACGCCGGGCTGAACACCGTCGCGAACCGGCTGTTCGGTACCAAGTACTCCGACCTCTGCTACGGCTACAACGCCTTCTGGGCCGACCTGCTGCCGCAGCTCGAGCTCCCGGACCCGGCGGCGCCGCAGCCCGAGGACGGCTCGATGCTCTGGGGCGACGGTTTCGAGATCGAGACCGTGCTGAACTGCCGCGTCGCCGCGGCCGACCTGACGATCACCGAGGTGCCGTCGGTCGAGCGGGAGCGCATGTTCGGCGAGACCAACCTGCGGACCTTCGCCGACGGCACCCGGGTGCTGCGTACCCTGATGGCCGAGCACCGTCGCATGGAGCAGCGCCGCAAGGCGTCCGGCTACGCCCGCTGACGCTGCTCGTACCGGCCGCCCCCGCCGGTCCGCAGCACCATGAGGAGCGATTGCACGTGAGCGCCCTGCCGACCGCCACCGTGGTCGTCTGCGTCTACACCGAGAAGCGTTGGTTCGACATCAAGGCCGCCGTCGACTCGGTTCTCGACCAGGACGTGACCCCGCTGGAGACGATCGTCGTCGTCGACCACAACGAGCGCCTGCGGGAGCGGGCCGAGCGCGAGTTCGGGCCGCTCGGGGTGGTGGTCGTCGCGAACGAGAAGAAGCAGGGCCTGTCCGGCGCCCGCAACACCGCGGTCGAGCTGGCCTCCGGCGAGGTCGTCGTCTTCCTCGACGACGACGCCGCGGCCCGCCCCGGCTGGCTGCGCGCGCTCCTCGCCCCGTACGAGGACCCGGACGTCATCGGCGTCGGCGGGGTCGCCCACCCGAAGTGGCCCGACGGGCGTCCGCGGACCCTGCCCGGTGCCGCCCCCGGGGACCCGAACGCCACCGGCGAGCTCGACTGGGTCGTCGGCTGCACCTACACCGGCCAGCCCACCGAGCGCGCGGAGATGCGCAACCTCATGGGCTGCAACATGTCCCTGCGCGCCGAGGTGTTCACCCGCGTCGGCGGGTTCGCCGAGGACATGGGCCGGATCGGCAAGAACCCGCTGGGCTGCGAGGAGACCGAGCTCTGCATCCGGGCCCGGCAGGCCTACGTCGCCGACGGCCGGAACCCGCGCATCCTGTTCGAGCCGCGCGCCGCCGTCGACCACCGGGTGTCCGACGACCGGGTCTCCTGGCGCTACCTGCTGCGCCGCGGCTGGGCCGAGGGCATCTCCAAGGCCGCGGTCTCCAAGGTCGTCGGGACCGGGGACTCGCTGTCCGCCGAGAGCAGCTACACGATGAAGGTGCTGCCCGCGGGCGTGATCCGCGAGGCGAGGGAGCGCAACGCCGCCTCCGCCGTCGCGATCGTCGCCTGCCTCGGCGTCACCACCGCGGGCTACGTCCGCGGCCGGCTGCCCGGCGCGACCGCCCACGTGCGGCTGCCCGCGGGCCGGAACACCGGTGCCTGACCGGGCCACCGCCCCGGAGACCCCGCACCCGCACGACACCCGGATCCGCTCCTACGTCCACCAGCGCGTCCGGCTCTCCGAGGGGCAGCAGTCCGCCTGGGACCGGCTGTGGTCGACGTGGGGCGCCGAGGTCGACGACGTCGTGGCGTCCGGGGTCTGGGACCCGGCGGCGATGTTCGGCCGGACCGCTCCGGTCGTGCTGGAGATCGGGTCCGGCATGGGCGAGACGACCGCGGCGCTCGCGACGGCCGAGCCGGAGATCGACCACGTCGCCGTCGAGGTCTTCGAGCCGGGCCTGGCCCAGCTGCTCATGCGGATCGAGCAGGGCGGCCTGACCAACCAGCGGCTGCTGCGCGGCGACGCCGTGGAGCTGCTCACCCGGGTCGTCCCGCCGGCCTCGCTGGACGGACTGCGCATCTTCTTCCCCGACCCGTGGCCCAAGCGGCGGCACCACAAGCGCCGGTTGATCCAGCCCGACTTCGCCGCGCTGGCCGCGTCGCGGCTGCGCCCGGGCGGCCTGCTGCACCTGGCGACCGACTGGCCGCACTACGCCGAGCAGATGCGCCGGGTGGTCTCCGCGGAGCCGTCGCTGCGCCCGGACGACCGCTTCCCGCTCCGGCCGGACGGCTGGCAGGACCGCCCGTCGTGGCGTCCGGTCACCAAGTTCGAGGACCGGGCCCGGCTGGACGGACGACCGGTTCGTGACCTGCTGTACATCGCCGACCACGCCCATGGTGCCGGTGACACACGGAGAGTGACCGACTACGGTCAGGAGCACCCCCGACCCGGATCCCCACCCGAGTGACCCCCGAAGGACGCCCGTGACGACGATGGAGCACGGCAAGAACTCGCACCCCGCTCCCGCGGCACCGAAGCGACCGGTCGACCGACCGGCCGGCTTCCGGCCGAGCCCGACGCCCCGCCCGATGACGGGCCCGCCGTCGGGCGCTCCGTCGGGTCCGGGTCAGGGCAGCGGCCAGGCGTCGGGGGAGTCCGCCGCGGAGCGGTCCGGACGGTCGGTGTCGATGGTCCCGCTGGTCGGACCGGTCGAGGGTCCCGCGCAGGCGACCACCGCGATGGCGCGGACGGGGGTGGAGGCGACGACGGTCGTCGACCGGCCCTGGATGCCCCCGACGGCGCCGTGGGAACAGGGCCCGGCCCGTGAGCAGGGTCCGGCCGAGTCCGCGTCCCCCCGGGGCGAGGCCCCGGCCGAGCGGGCAACGGTCGCCACGCCGCTGCCGGAGCGCGCGACCGTCGCGACCCCGGCCCCCGGGACGGTCCCGGCCCCCGGAGCACAGCGCCCGACCGCGGGACGCCGCGAGCACCTCCTCACCCGGATCGACGGCCCGGGCACCGCGACCACGGTCGTCCGCGTCACGCCGCCGGCGGAGAACCGCAGCGCGCCCCCGGCGGAAGCCACCGGCGGCTGCCCGGTCACCGGGCACGGGCGCTCCGGCGGCCATCCGCCGCCCCCCGGCGTCGCCGACGAGCGGGATCCCGCCCCGGTCGACCCGGCCGCGGCCGAGGAGTTCCTGCGCCAAGTGCACGCGGAGACCGAGCCGGGTGTCCCGCTGGCGGACCGGCTGCGCCAGGTCCGTGCCGAGATCGACCGGTCCGGCACCTACACCCACACCATGCACGAGCTGGTGTTCGGCGCCCGGGTGGCGTGGCGGAACTCCGCGCGCTGCATCGGGCGCCTGTACTGGCAGTCGCTGCAGGTCCGCGACCTGCGCCACCTGCACGACCCGGCCGACGTCGCGCAGGAGAGCGTCGGACACCTGCGCGCCGCCACCCGCGGCGGGAAGATCCGCTCGACGATGACGGTGTTCGCGCCGGACGCCCCGGGGCGTCCCGGCCCGCGGATCCGCAACGACCAGCTCGTCCGCTACGCCGGGCACCGCAACCCCGACGGCACCGTCACCGGGGACCCCGGACAGGCCGACTTCACCGACCACGTCGTCGGGATGGGGTGGCCGCGACCGCAGCCGGCGGGCCGGTTCGACGTGCTGCCGCTGCTGATCACCGGCCCGGACGGGCGGTCCCGGCTGTTCGACGTGCCGCCGGACGCCGTGCACGAGGTCCCGCTGCGCCACCCGGAGCACCCGTGGTTCGCCCGCCTCGGGCTGCGCTGGCACTCGGTGCCCGCCATCAGCAACATGCCGCTGGAGATCGGCGGGGTCGTGTACCCGGCCGCCCCGTTCAACGGCTGGTACCTCGACACCGAGGTCGGCGCCCGCAACCTCGCCGACACCGACCGGTACGACCTGCTGCCCGAGATCGCGAAGCGGCTCGGGCTCGACACCCGGTCGGTGCGCACGATGTGGCGGGACCGGGCGATGGTCGAGCTGGTCCGCGCGGTCACCCACTCCTTCGACGCCGACGGCGTCACCATGGCCGACCACCACAGCGAGGCCGAGCGCTTCATGACCTTCCTGGCGAAGGAGGAGGCCGCGGGACGGCGCTGCCCGGCCGACTGGAGCTGGATCGTGCCGCCGATGTCGGGCTCGCAGACCCCGGTCTTCCACCGCTACTACGACGAGCCCGACCCGGAGCTGCGGCCGGCGTTCCTGGAGCCGCACGGCCTGCGGCCCCGCGACGACCAGGGCTGATCCAGGGCTGATCCAGGCTGGTCAGGGCTGGTCGGGCCGGGCGGTGACCGGGCTCAGACCCGGCACCTGCCGGGTGCGCCCCCGGAACTCGGCGACGACCGTCCCGTCGGCGGTGCGGACGGTCACGTCGTAGAGCCCGGACCGGCCGCTCGCGGCGCGCTCGACGGCCTCGGCGGTGAGGGCGTCGTCCTCGCGCGCCGGGCGCAGGAACGCGATGTCGGCGCCACTGGCCAGCGCGGAGACGCCGTGGGAGTTGCTGGCGTAGGCCATCGCGGTGTCGGCGAGCAGGAACAGGTAACCGCCGTGGCAGACGCCGTGCCCGTTGACCTGGTCGGGGCGGACGGTCATCCGCGCCGTCGCCCGCCCGGGAGCGACCGCGACGACGTCGACGCCCGCCGAACGGCTCGCCCGGTCGCCCTCGCGCATGATCGCGGCGGTCCGGGCGGCGACCTGCTCCGGCTCGGCCGGTGGGTTCTCCATGGGGACAGTCTCACCCGCGTGGGCGCCGGGCCGGGCGGGCGGGGCGGCGACGGCTAGGCTCCCCGGCATGAGCAGCGGGACGGGGCAACACGGACGCGGCGTTCCGACGGGTCCGCAGGAGCGCGTGCTGCTGGTGTGGGACGCGCCGAACATGGACATGAGCCTCGGTTCGCTGCTCGGTGCCCGCCCCACCTCGGCCTACCGCCCGCGTTTCGACGCCGTCGGACGCTGGCTCCTGGACCTCGCCGGCCCCGAGGCCGAGGCCGAGGCGTGCGTGTTCACCAACGTCGCCCCGGGCAGCATCGACATCGTCCGGCCCTGGGTCGAGGCCCTGCGCAACGTGGGCTTCGCCGTCTTCGCCAAGCCGAAGACCAGCGACGACTCCGACGTCGACGACGACATGCTCGCCCACATCGGCATGCGCTCGGCCGAGGGCAGGCTGCGCCACGTCGTCGTCGCCTCGGGGGACGGGCGGGCGTTCCGGGAGCCGCTGGAGAAGCTCATCGAGGGCGGCACCGACGTCACGGTAATCGGCTTCCGCGAGTACGCCGGGTTCGCGCTGGCCTCGGAGACGCTGTCGTTCCTCGACCTCGAGGACATCGACGGCGTGTTCCGCGAGCCGCTGCCGCGCGTCTCGCTGGAGACCCTGCCCGACGAGGGCGCCTGGCTGCCGCCGTTCCGGTCGCTGCGCTCGCTGCTCGACCGCCGCTGACCCGGCACGACGACATGACGGTCCTCCAGCGGCTCACCGCGCCGGTCGCGCTGCCCTGCACGCCCGGCTTCCCGGTCGTCCGGGACGCGGTCCTCGACGTCGACGACACCGGCCGGATCGCGTTCTTCGGCGCGGCCGCGGACGCGCCGGCGACCGACGCCGGCGTGCGGCCGCTGCCCGGGCTGCTCCTGCCCGGCCTGGTCAACACGCACTGCCACACCCCGATGTCGCTGCTGCGCGGGATGGGTGGCGACCTGCCGCTGATGCGGTGGCTGACCGAGGTCATGTGGCCCGCGGAGGGTCTGCTGACCGAGGACGACGTGCACGCCGGGATGCTCGCGGGCTGCCTGGACCTGCTGCGGACCGGCTGCACCACCAGCGTCGAGATGTACTTCTTCACCGACGCACTGGCCGACGCCGTCCGCACCGCAGGGTCGCGGGCCGTGCTCACCCCGGGGATCATCGCCGCGCCCGGCTGGGACCGGCTCGGGACCTGGGAGCAGATGCGCGACGACGTCTCCGCCCGGATCGACGCGCACGGCCTCGTCCCCGACGACGACGGCCGGATCGAGCTCGGCTACGGCCCGCACTCGGCGTACACGCTGCCGCCCGGTGCCCTGGAGTCGGTCGCCGCGGCCGCCCGCGAGCGCGGGGCGCTGCTGCACACCCACGTCGCGGAGTCCCGCGGCGAGGACGCCCACGTCCGGGAGACCCACGGCTCGGTGCCGGCGATGCTCGACGCCGGCGGTGCGCTCGGCGGGCGGGTGCTGGCCGCGCACTCGGTGCACCTGTCCGACGACGACATCGCCGTCTACGCCCGGCACGGCGTCGCCGTCGCGCACTGTCCCGGCTCGAACGCGAAGCTCGCGGCGGGCACCGCCCGGCTGCTGGACCTGCGCCGGGCCGGGGTCCGGGTGGGGCTGGGCACCGACGGCCCCGCCTCCTGCGACGACCTGGACCTCTGGCACCAGGCGCGGCTGGCCGGGCTGCTGGCGCGGGTCGGGGCCGACGACGCCGCCGCCCTCACCGCCGCCGACATGCTGCTCATGGGCACCGCGGACGCCGCGCACGCGATCGGCCGCGACGACCTCGGCGCGCTGGAGACCGGGCGGCGGGCGGACGTGGTCCACATCGACACCGACGACTCCGCGTTCGTCGCGCCCACCGACGACGCCCAGCTCGTGTCGAACCTGGTGTGGGCGGGCGGCTCCCGCCTCGTCCACGACGTGTGGGTGGGCGGCGAGCAGGTCGTCGACGCGGGCGAGCCGACCCTGGCCGACCGCCGCGCGTCGCTCGCCGCGGTGCGGTCGATCTCCGCGCGGCTGCGCGAGCAGCTCTGAGCGGTACCGCCACCGTCAGCGGCCGAGTACCGCCGCGAGGTGCGGGTCGGTGAACCGGCGGTCGGGGTCGAACCGGTCGCGGACGGCCCGGAACGCCTCCCACCCCGGGTAGGCGACGGCGAGCTCGTCCGGTCCCCAGGCGTGCCGGGTGGTCCAGCACGGCCGCCCGTCGGCGTCCTCGCAGACCGCACCCGCGAGCCGGCGGACCGGCTCCTCCGCGGGTCCGCGGGTCCGCAGCCGCAGGTAGGCGGTGTCCCGGCCGGACGCCGGGTGCAGCAGGCCGGTCTCGGCCCGGCCGGTGCGCACCCGCACCGGCCGCAGCTCCCGCCCCCGCGCGGCGACGGCGGCCCCCAGCTCGCGCAGGACGGTCCCGAGAGCGGCACGCGGCACGGCCCACTCGGACAGGTCCGGGTCCCACGGCTGCGGGTCCGGCAGGACCTCGTGCGGCGGCCCTGCCGTGCCGGGCGCCCAGCGCTGCGGCGGCGGCCACCCGGACCGCAGACCCACCCCGGAGGACCACCACGACGACGCCAGCCGCGACACCGCCTGTCCCCAGCCGGCGCGCTCGACCGGACCGGTCGCCTCGGGCTCCGGCTCGGCCCAGCGCAGCACCGCGGACCCGGCGTGCACCGACGGGCTGATCGCGATGTCGCACTCGGTCCAGGCGTGCTCGACGAGCAGGTCCTCGCCGAGCACCTCGTCGATGCCGACGGCGCGCTCGTGCACCTGCAGCCGGGTGAGCGGGACGGTGCGGAGCTCCAGCGCGGTCGCGATGCCGAGCGCACCGAGCCCGCAGCGGGCGGCATCGAGATCGGGCCCGGTGACGTCGCGGACGGTGCCGCGGCCGTCGACCAGCCGGACGGCGCGGACCTGGTCGGACAGCGAGCCCTCGGCGTGGGCGCCGCCGTACATGCCCAGCCCGGTGGCGCCGCCGATGGTGGCGCGGGGCGCGTCGGGCACGGTGGCCAGTGCCCGGCCGGCGGCGGCGAGGGCGACGCAGAGGTCCGCGACGGTCTCCCCGGCCCGCACCCGCACGGTGTCCTCGCCGATCTCGACGACGCCGGTCAGCGCGGACACGTCGAGCAGCACGTCCTCGGTGCGGACGAGGGGCCCCGGGGCGCGCCCACCGGCGCCGGTGGGCCGGACGGTGGCGCCTCGCTCCGCGGCCCGTCGCACGGCCGTCACGACGCCGGCCTCGTCGAGCGGGCGGTCGGTGCGCCGGGGGCCGGTCGCGGCGGGATCGGTGCTCATCCCTCGCAGGGTAGAACGCCGGGGGTCACCGTGCGGAACGATTCGTGCACGCGTCGCGGTGCGTCGTACGACCGTCCGGTGGGGCAGTGGTGAGCGCGGTGACGGGTGTGCCGGATGGGACGACGGAAGCTGCGGCGAATGCCCTCTTGTGACCCGGACGGCCGCCCGATACGGTCACACTCCGTGGTGATCATGTCGCCACGCGAGTCCGGGACGAGGATGTCCTGCGCTCGGCCCCGTCGTTCTGCCCGGAACCGCGCTCCCCACGGCTCCGGTCGGCTCCGACGGCGTCACCGGCGTCGCGCGCGCCGCGCCGGTGGCCTCCGCACGCGCGAGGGCCGGGTCGGTGGTCGGCTCCCTCCGACCATCGCCCCGGCCCTCGCCTTGCGTGCTGACGACCCAGCTCCCCAGCCGGTCGTCACCTCATCCCGCGGTCCCAAGGTGCGTCCGCGGGATGTTCTGGTGCGTCCTCGGCGCTCCCGGTCCCCACCGGTCCTGCCGTGCGGCCGCACGCCCGTGGCGTGCGACTACTCCCCGGGACGCGCCGGGGGTGTCGTGGTTGCCTCGTGTGCCGATCCGATCCCGATCCGGTGCCGAACGGCCGTACCGCGCTGCCCGTACCGGAGGAACGGCCGGACCGGACGGCCCGCGGTCCGCCGCTCAGGCCGAGCGGGTCAGCCGGTGCCGCCCGGCACCGCCCAGCAGGTCGGCGATCGCCGCCCGGTCCGCGGCACGCTCGATGTCGCGACGGCGGCGCAGCATCGCCATGGCGGCGTCACCCGGTGCGTTCCAGGCGCTGTCGCCCTGCTCCCGGGGCGCGTGGCCGGCCGGCTGCGCCGGGACCGGGGCGGGCTCGGAGTGGAACGCGGCGACCGTGTCGCCGGTCGGCCGGACTGCGCCACCGCGGCGGGTCGTGCGGACGGTGTCGCGGTGCACGCGGCGCACGGCGTTGCCGGCGTCCCCGCTCCGCCGGCCGTCCCGCCAGCCCCCGACCGTGAGGGCGTGGAAGATCGGGGTCTCCTCCTGGATCTCCTCGTGCGACTCGTGCCGACCGGGGAACGGCCAGCTCTCCTGCGCGGCGCGTCGCGCCCGGATCGACGACTCGAGGCCACCCGCAGCGCTGTCGAACTCGTACACCCGCCGTACCTCCTGCTCGCCTGAGATGTGAGGACCCACGGCCTGGTCCGTATCGCGTACATCTCGTACCGCCGTTCAGCCCACTCACCCGGTCAACGGGTGACACCTGAGTGGGGAAACGGGGGTGACAGTTCTCGTGGCGAGGTCCCCTCGTACGAGTGGCACGACCCGTCGGAGACTCTCCGTGTTGTCTACGGCGAGTGTTCATCCGGACTCCTCCTGGAGCAGTCGGTAGCCACGGTCCGGGTTTCGGAGCGTCGGCGGATGTCGGCGACAGACTCTCGCAACGGCCCCGATGGCCGCGATTCGGCACGTCGTGGCCACCATGCGGCGGTGAGTGACCACCTCACCACTCCGTCGTGCCGAGTCCGGTCTGCGGTGTGTCGACTACACGGGTGTAATTCGACGGAGAGTGACAGATCGGCGTGCGCGCTGCTCCGTCCGACCCGATGCTGGGCCGACCGGGGTGGGGTGCGCGGAGGGCCGGGCCGTCACCTGTGCGTGCGCCGCGCCGCACCGGCCGGTCCGCCGTACCGTCCGTGCCATGACGGAGCGGACCGGGCGGCCCGCCGCTCCTGCCGGGGGCGGCATCCCGCGCCCACGGCACGACGACGACCCTGCCCATGGCACACCTCGCGACGACACCGTGGACCTCCAGGGTCCCGGTGCCTCCCGCACCCACGACGCCACAGCCCACCCCGACGACACGCACCCCGACGGCACCGCCGAGCACCACCGCGCCGCCCTCTCCGACTCCGGGACCGGGTCGCACCTCGCGGACCCGGTGGCGCGGGCCGCCGGACCACGCCACCGCCCCACCCCGCAGGCGGAGATCCCGCGCCCGCTGCGGATCGCCTCCGAGGCCGTCGGCCGGATGCTCGTCATCGCCGCCGGGCTCGCGCTGCTGGTGTTCCTGGTGATCGAGCTGCGGGTGATCGTCGTCCCGATGGCGATCGCGGTGCTGCTGACCGCGCTGCTCGCCCCGCTGGTCCGGTGGCTGCACGAACGGCGGGTGCCCCGCGGCATCGCGACGGCGCTGGTCATGGTCGGCGGCCTGGCCGCGCTCGGCGGGCTGCTGACCGCCGTCGTCAGCACCCTGGTCGACGGCACCTCGCAGGTCGTCGCGGAGGTCACCGACAACGTCGGCTCCCTGCAGGGGCTCGCCGACGCGACGCCGTTCCGGATCGACGTCGGCGTTCTCGGCGACCAGGTGCTGCAGGCGGTGCGCGACAACCAGCAGACGCTGACCTCCGGCGCGGTGACGACCGCCGCGACCGTCGGGGAGATCCTCGCCGGGTTCGCGCTCTGCCTGTTCGCACTGATCTTCATGCTCTACGACGGCCGTCGCATCTGGGGCTTCGTCCGGCTGCTCGCCCCGCGGGCCCGCCGGTCGCGGGTCGACGTCGCCGCCCGGCGGGGGTTCGCCTCGCTCGTCGGCTACGTGCGGGCGACGGTGCTGGTCGCCGTCGTCGACGCACTCGGGATCGGCCTGGGCCTGTGGGCGACGGGGGTGCCGTTCGTGCTGCCGCTGGCCGCGCTGGTGTTCCTCGGCGCGTTCGTGCCGGTCATCGGGGCGGTGCTGACCGGCGCCGTCGCCGTGCTGGTCGCGCTGGCGACCGAGGGACCGGTGACCGCACTGATCGTGCTCGGTGTCGTGCTGGCCGTGCAGCAGCTGGAGAGCCACGTGCTGCAACCGCTGCTGATGGGCCGGGCGGTCCGTCTGCACCCGCTGGCGGTGGCGCTCGGCGTCGCGGTCGGGGTGGTCGTCGCCGGGATCGCCGGCGCGCTGCTCGCCGTCCCGCTGCTGGCCGTGCTCACCGCCGCGGTGCGGTCCCTGGTCGCGTCGCGCGAGGTCGCGCCGCGGGCGGTGGACCCGTTGCGCCCCCGCGAGGCGAACCCACCGCCCGCCCTGCCCGGCTGAGCGGCACGCCCTGCCGCACAGGGCCTGCGGTGGGACGATCGCGACGTGCGTTATCTCGTGACGGGTGCGACCGGCTACATCGGTGGGCGGCTCGCGCCCCGGCTGCTGGGCCGCGGTCCCGAGCCCGACCTCGTCCCGGATACGTCCGCGGGCCCGGTCCACGTGCGCTGCCTGGTCCGCAACCCGGACAAGCTCGCCGACGTGCCGTGGGCCGCCGAGGCGGAGATCGTGCAGGGCGACCTGCTCGACCCGGACAGCGTCCGCGCGGCCTGCGAGGACGTCGACGTCGTCTACTTCCTCGTGCACTCGCTGTCGGACTCCGACTTCGCGGCGACCGACCGGCGCGCCGCGCTGATCCTCGGTGAGGCGGCGCGGGCGGCCGGCGTGCGACGGATCGTCTACCTGGGCGGACTGCACCCGGACACGCCGTCCGGCGGGCTGTCGGCGCACCTGGCGTCGCGGGTGGAGGTCGGCGAGACGCTGCTGCGCTCCGGGGTGCCGACGGTCGTGCTGCAGGCCGCGGTGATCCTCGGCTCCGGGTCCGCCAGCTTCGAGATGCTGCGCTACCTCACCGAACGACTGCCGCTGATGATCACGCCGCGCTGGGTGCGGAACCGGATCCAGCCGATCGCGGTGCGCGACGTGCTGCGGTACCTCATCCGGGTCGCCGAGATCGACGCCCCGGACGCCGAGCTGAACCGCACGTTCGACATCGGCGGCCCGGAGATCCTCACCTACTACGACATGATGCAGCGCTACGCCCGCGTCGCCGGGCTGCCGCGACGCCGGGTGGTCCCGGTGCCGGTGCTGACGCCGTCGCTGTCGGCGCACTGGATCAACATCGTCACCCCCGTGCCGAAGTCGATCGCCACGCCGCTCATCGAGTCGCTGGTGCACGAGGTCGTCTGCACCGAGGACGACATCGAGCGCTGGGTGCCGGACCCGCCGGAGGGCCTGATCAGCTACGACCGGGCCGTCGAGCTGGCTCTGTCCCGCATCACCGACGGCGAGGTGGAGACCCGCTGGTCCGGCGCGACCGTGGAGAACGTGCCGTCCGACCCGCTGCCGAGCGACCCGGACTGGGCCGGCGGCGACGTCTACCTCGACGAGCGCGAGCAGCCCTGCAACGCGACCCCGGAACGGCTGTGGACGGTCATCGAGGGCATCGGCGGCGAGCGCGGCTGGTACTCGTTCCCGCTGGCCTGGTCGGTGCGCGGCTGGATGGACCGCGCGGTCGGCGGCGTCGGGCTGTCCCGCGGCCGTCGCGACCCGCACGACCTGCGCACCGGCGACGCGCTGGACTGGTGGCGGGTGGAACGGATGATCGAGCCCGGTGGGCCCCGCCCGGCCGGCAGCGACTGCGGCCCCGAGGAGGGGCTGCTGCGGCTGCGCGCGGAGATGAAGGTGCCCGGCCGGGCCTGGCTGGAGATGTCGGTGCGCCCGCGTCCGGGCGGGTCGGTCTACCACCAGCGCGCGGTGTTCATCCCGCACGGCCTGGCCGGCTACCTGTACTGGTGGTCGGTCGCGCCGTTCCACGGGATCGTGTTCGGCGGGATGGTCCGCAACATCACCCGCACCGCCGAGCGCGACGACGACGGCGGCCCCGCCCCGGCGAGCCGCCGTCCGGGCTGGCTGCGGTCCCGCCCGCAGCGCGACCGGGCGGCCTGACCCGCTCCGGTCCGGGACCCCGACCGGCGCCGCCGGCTCCGGTCCCGCCCGGTTCGGCCCCGGGAGGGCGGTGTCGGCCGCACCCGCCCCGGGAGGGTGGTGTCAGCCGCGGTCGGGGCTCTGGAGGGCGGCGCGCAGCACGGCGGACTCGCGCTCGGTCACCGAGCGCGCGAAGTGCAGGAGGACCGCCTCGGTGTCGCCCGGACCGTCGAGCAGGTCGCGCAGGGCACGCGCGGTCTCCTCCTCGCGGCTCGCGGCCGGCGTGTAGAGGTAGGCGCGGCCCTCCAGCTCACGCCGCACCCAGCCCTTGCGGTGCAGGTTGTCGAGTCGACCACGCATGTCGCCTCCCCGGTCCGAGGGTAACCGCAACCCCCCATGCTCCCCCGATCGGTGACCGCGCCTCGGCGGTCGGACGCTGCGTACACGGGTCCACCACCGCGTACACGGCGCGGCCCCGGGCCGAGCACGACCGTGCCCACGCACCGCAACGGTCTCGGCACCACGTACCCGGCGGCGGGTCCTCGATCGGCAGACCCGCTCGTCGCGGGCGTGCCGGTCGCGACAACAGGTACGGCGCCCGACTGCCCGCTGTGCACTCGATCGGAGCAACGCGGACTCGCGCTGCGTCACCGGGACCGGGGCCGCTCGTTGTCACCTCCGGTACCGCAACCGCAGCCCACCGCGCGCCCGGCGCACGCGGTGACCGGACCCGAGGGAGGTCGAGTGGACGTCGTACGGACCGTGGTGCCCGGCGCGCTGCTGCTCGACCCGACCGCGACCGGCGCCTCCGGACCGGACCTCGCCCCCTTCACCGTGCGACGACGGCGCCGCCCGGCCCAGGACGCCGTACTCGGCCTGTTCGGCCACCCCGGCGACGCAATGCTGCTCGGCGTCCCCCGCGGCAGCGGCTACGCCGTCGTCATCGACGCCCGGCCCGACGGCGGCACCTTCGGCCGGCTCGCCGTCGCCCTGCTCGAGGGCCCGCAACGGCTGCTCGTCCCGCCGGGCTGCCTCTACGGCGTCCAGTCCGTCGCGGGCGGGACCGTCGTCGAGCTCCGCAGTGTCACCCGGCTCCCGCGGCGGGAGCGCTTCGACGTCGACCCGGACGACCCGGACCTCGCGGTCCGCTGGCTGCGCCCCCGCCCGTCCCGGACACCGGGAACCGCGCGGTCCTGGGCCGCCCTGATCGCCCGCCTCGGAGCCCCCGCAGGCCCCCGCCGGGACCTCGTCTCCCTCTGGTGACCCCGGGCGCCGCCCCCCGGTGTGAGGACGGGCGCATGTGAGCCGGTCGGCCCGGTCGCCGAGATCACGAATCGGTCACGTAACGTCGTACCAGGCCGGATCGACGACGCCCCGTGCCGGACGGCGGCACGACCGTGTCTGCCGGGACGCAGACGCGAGGGGTTGCCGGGGTGCTGAGCGAGCGTGAGAACCGTCGGCTGCACGAGATCGAGGTGCAGCTCCGCCGGACCGACCCGCGACTGGTCCGCCGGTTCTCCGCGCTGAACACCGCGCTGAACGCCCCGGCCCGGCACGGCGGACGGCTGCTCGCCGGGTTCGCCCGCGACCGGCGCACCGTGCACGGCTCGGGGCCGTTCCCGACGATGCTGCTCGGGATCGCGCTGGTCGTACTGCTGCTCGGCGCCGTGCTGGTGAGCGTGCCGGTCGTCGTCGCAGGGATCGTCGTGGCCGCCCTCGCGCTGGCCGTCGCGGCCACCACGGGTCCGCAGGCGCGGCCCGGCACCGCCTGACCGGCCCACCCGCACGTACCGGGCCGGGACGCGCGCCGCGTCCCGCCCGGCCTCAGCCGTGGGCGAGGTCGGAGAACCGGCTGTAGTGCAGCTGGTGGGCGACGGTGATCGTCGTGGTCGGGCCGTTAC
>NZ_VRMC01000107.1:0-18104 GCF_008369905.1 Pseudonocardia sp. EV170527-09 | reverse complement strand
CGACGACGAGTTGAGCGAGCCGCAGCCGGGCGCGCGGGGTCAGGGCGGCGTTAGCGTGGGACACGAAGGCCTCCGGTGGGTGAAGCGGTTCCTAGACAGCTCCACTTCACAACCGGAGGCCTTCGTCTGTCAGCCAGACTCACCGCCCCCGGACGGGACAACCTCCCTGGACATCACAGCTAGGACCGCCCCGCGAACCGTCGCTCCAGCATCGCGCGGCTCTCGTCGGGGGACATGGCCCGGTCGAGGAGCCGCCGCCAGATCTGCCGGTAGTCGGCGACGGCCTGCGGGGTGTCGACGAAGACGTCGTTCTCCGTGCCCTCGACGTTGACCATCGGCCAGTCCGTCTCGGGACGGCGTGGTGTGAAGACGGAGAACGTGCTGGTCGCGCTCGTCCAGCCGGCGTGGAACGGCAGGATCTGCAGCGTGACGTTGGGCTGGTCGCCCCGGCGGATCAGCTCGCCGATCTGCGCCCGCAGCACCTCCTCGTCGGCGCACCGGTGCAGCGCGACCTCGTCGAGGAGGACGTGGAGCTCCAGGGGCGGTGCCTCGGCCCGGTCGGGCTCGATCACGTTCTGCCTGCCGAGGCGGATCCCCACCATGCGCTCGATCTCGCTCCGGGCCCGACCGGCGAACACCTCGGTCAGGAGCAACCTCGCGTAGTCCTCGGTCTGCAGGAGACCGGAGATCGGGATGCTGAACGTCTCCTTGGCCCGGGACTCCGCCTCCAGCGAGATGAGCATGTCCAGGTCGACGCCCGACGGTGCGGGACCGAAGGGCTCCCACCAGCCCGGAGCCTTCGCGTCGTTCGCCCATCCCAGGATCCGTTCGCGTTCGGCGTCGGATGCCTCGTAGATGTCCAGCAGGTCGCGGACGTCACGGAACTTCGGCTCCACCTGTCCCGTCTCGATGCGGGACAGCTTGGAGGGCGAGACATCGAGGAGCTTCGCGATCTCGGAGAGCTGCCGGTGGCGCCCCGTGCGGAGCTGCTTGAGGGCCCAGCCCAGTCGTTTGCGGATGACGAGTGGGCCGTGGGCCGCGGTCATGACCACGCGTCCTCCGGTGGCTCCTGCCGATGGTCGCCCACGATGCTACTGCGGGTGCAATTGCAGACCGGGATGGCGCGTCCGGTCCGCCGCCGGGGGCCGGACCTGCGTGGTCAGCCCGCGGCGACCGCCTGCGCGACGGCCTGCGGGGTCGCGTCGACCGGGGTGCCGTCGACCTTCACGGTCGGGGTGCCGGACACACCGTCGCGCAGCGCCTGCTGGGTGATCTGGGTGACCCAGGGCGCGTAGCGCTGGTCGTCGACGCACTGGGCGAAGTCGCCGCCCGCGCCGACCTTCTGCCCGAGCGCGACCAGCTGCTCGTTCGGGAGCCCGGCGCCGCCCTCGGCGGGCTGGTTGTCGTAGAGCTCCTTCTCGAACTGCGGGAACACCCCCGCTGCGGCCGCGCACCCCGCCGCGGCGCCCGAACGGGTCGAGTACCGGGTCGACGAGGCGCGGTCCAGGATGGCGATGGGGTGGTAGACGATCTTCGCCTGGCCGGAGGAGACGAGCTGGTCGAGGGTCTGCCCGGCCTGTGCCTCGAACTGCTTGCAGATCGGGCACTGGAAGTCGAGGTAGATGTCGATCGTCTTCGGGGCCGCCTCGTTGCCGACGGTCACGCCCTGCGCGGACGCGTTGGCCGGGACCGCGATCCCGCCGCCGGAGTTCTTCCAGTAGACGCCGACACCGACGACCGCCGCGAAGGCCACGACGACGATCACTGCGATCACCGTGAACTGCGACGGTCCCTTCTTCGCGGTGAGCGGGTTCTTCGCCGCCGCCTTCCGCTTCCCGGTGGCCATCAGGGTCTCCTCCTCGGATGTCCGCGTGCCCCACTCCCGACGACCAGTTGTACGCCCTCTCGTCCCGCAACGGTTCGGCGGGGCGCCGGTCCGCCGCAGGTCAGGGGCCCGGGTGGCGGATCTTCGATCGCGTGTAGAACCATGGGGTCGTGAGTACCGACAGCGCCGTGGACCGGTCCGCACCGGATACGGACGTCCGTACGGTCGAACTCAAGATCGACGGCATGACCTGCGCCGCCTGCGTCGGCCGCGTCGAGCGCAAGCTCGGCAGGCTCGACGGCGTCGACGCGACCGTCAACCTCGCGACCGAGCGCGCGCTGGTCCGGTACCCGTCGGCCACCCCGGTCTCCACCCTGGTCGAGACGGTCCGCAAGGCCGGGTACGGCGCCACCGAGATCCGCCCCACCGACACCGGTGACGAGGCCACCTCCGACGACACCGCGCTGCGCCGGCTGCGGACCAGGATGGCCGTCGCGCTCATCCTGTTCATCCCGCTGGCCGACCTGTCGCTGGCGATGTCGCTGGTGCCGTCGCTGCACTTCCCGTACTGGCAGTGGGTGGTCGTGGCGCTCGCGCTGCCCGTCGTCGGCTGGGCGGCGTGGCCGTTCCACCGCACCGCGGTGCTGAACCTGCGCCACGGGACGACGTCGATGGACACCCTCGTCTCGCTCGGCGTCATCTCGGCCTCGGCCTGGTCGCTGGGGGAGATGGCCTTCCTCGACACCCGGCAGACCCTGACCGGGTGGGACGCGGTGCTGCACCCCTCCGGGCCGCTCTACCTCGAGGTCGCCGCCGGGGTGACGACGTTCGTGCTGGCCGGGCGGTACTTCGAGGCCCGCGCCCGCCGTACCGCCGGGCGGGTCATGCGCTCGCTCGCCGCGCTGGAGACCGACGAGGTCACCGTCCTGTCCGGGGGTGCGGAGTCCCGCGTCCCGGTGCGACGCCTGCGGGTCGGCGACCGTTTCCTGGTGCGGCCGGGCGAGCGGGTCGCCGCCGACGGCGTCGTCGAGACCGGGCGGGCCGCCGTCGACACCAGCGCGATGACCGGCGAGCCGGTCCCGGTCGAGGTCGGGCCGGGCGACGCCGTCACCGGCGGCACGATCGCCTCGGGCGGGCGGCTGGTCGTCGTCGCCGAGCAGGTCGGGGCCGACACCCGCCTCGCGCGGATGATCGCGGCCGTCGAGCGGGCACAGACCGAGAAGTCCGCGACGCAGCGGCTGGTCGACCGGGTGTCGTCGGTGTTCGTGCCGGTGGTCCTGGCGCTGGCGCTGCTCACCCTCGGGGGCTGGCTGCTGGCCGGCGCGGGGTGGGCCGGGGCGCTGGCCCCCGCGATCGCCGTCGTGATCATCGCCTGCCCGTGTGCGCTGGGGCTGGCGACGCCGACCGCGCTGATGGTCGCGACCGGCCGCGGCGCCGAGCTGGGCATCTTCGTGAAGGGGCACCGGGCTCTGGAGACCACCCGGGCCGCCGACACGGTCGTGCTCGACAAGACCGGCACGCTGACGACCGGGCGGATGGCCGTGGTCGAGGTCGCGGCCGTCCCGGGTGGCGACGCGGCGCAGCTGCTGGCCCGCGCCGCCGCCGTCGAGAGCGGGTCCGAGCACGCCATCGCCGTCGCGATCCGGGCCCACGCCGGTCCGGACGTCCCGGCGGTGGAGGAGTTCGTCGCGCTGCCCGGGCTCGGCGCCCGCGGCACCGTCGACGGCCGCCCCGTCACCGTCGGGCGGCCTCCCGAGGACACCGGTGCGCTCGCCGGGCGGCTCGCGGAGTGGGAGGCGGCGGGGCACACCGTCGTCGCCGTGCACGTCGACGAGGCTCTCGCCGGGCTGATCGCGCTGGCCGACCCGGTGAAGGAGTCCGCGCCGGTGGCCGTCGCCGAGCTGGTCGCGATGGGGCTGCGCCCGGTGCTGCTGACCGGTGACCGGCCCGCCGCCGCGCACGCCGTCGCCGCCGCCTGTGGGATCACCGAGGTCGTCGCCGGCGCGCTGCCCGACGGCAAGGTCGACCACATCCGTGCGCTGCAGGCCCAGGGCCGCACCGTCGCGATGGTCGGCGACGGGGTGAACGACGCCGCCGCGCTCGTCGCCGCGGACCTGGGCATCGCCGTGGGCTCGGGCACCGACGTCGCCCTGGAGGCCGCCGACGTCGTGCTCGTGCGCGACGACCTGCGCGTGCTCCCGGCGACCGTCGAGCTGGCCCGCGCCACGATGGGCACCATCCGCGGGAACCTGTGGTGGGCGTTCGGCTACAACACCGCGGCGATCCCCGTCGCGATGGCGGGGCTGCTGAACCCCCTGCTGGCCGGGGCCGCGATGGCGCTCTCGTCGTTCCTGGTGGTCACCAACAGCCTGCGGCTGCGGAAGGCCGCGAGCTGGGCCGACGGGGCGCTGGGCGGGTCACGCACCCCGGTCGGCGAGGAGAACACCGACTACGTCGAGGCGCGGGACTGACTCCCGTCCGGGGCCGTCGGTGGGGGCTTTCCGCATCCGGTCCGCAGGACGAGCGTCCACTCCCGTGAACAGCTACCGAGGTGGTCCCGCACCGCGGCCGTGACGAGCTGCTGCGCACCGACCGGAATAGCAGGTCGGGCAGCGTGGCTGAGCACGGTGTGACCGCACCTCTACCCGATGCGATCGACTCCCGTCTCGACCGGATGCTCGCCGGCATGGAGTGGGAGCTGCGCCGGTCCCGCCGATCCCGGGTGACCGACGGCGCCGTGTCCACGGTGCTCCGCGACACCGCCGGGTTCGTGTTCCTGCACGACGGCCGCGCCGCGGTCCGGGCGGCGGCCGATCGCGGCTGGACCCCGGTCGCGGCGGGCGACCTCGTCCTGGTCCCGCGGCACGCCGACCTGACCGTCCGCGGCGACGGCGGCGCCGAGGCCACCGTCGTGGAGCTGACCCGGCCCCCGGCCGGGCGGCCCGACGAGGGCCCGCTCCCGGACGCGGTGGTCGCCCGGTCGTTCGGGGCCGCCGAGCCGGGCATGGCGGCCCTGGTCCGCGGCATGGCGTGCGGGTGGAGCACCGTCGGCGGGGCGGTCCGCAGCGGCGACACGGTGATCTGCTCGCGGATCGCGACCACGATCGCGGTGACCGCGGTGCGCATGTGGGTCGAACAGCAGCCCTGCTGCGCGGACCGGTGGCTGTCCTCCGCGCTGGACCCGCGCATCGGGCGGGCCCTGCGCGCGGTGCACGCCGACCTCACCCGCGCCTGGACGGTGGCCGACATGGCCCGGGAGGCGACCATGTCCCGGGCCGCCTTCGCCGAACGCTTCACCGAGCTGGTCGGGCGCAGCCCCGCCGGGTACCTGACCGCCGTCCGGGTCGGGTCGGGGCGGGAGCTGCTCGCCGACGACACGGCCACCGTCGCGGAGGTCGCGCACCGGGTCGGCTACCGCTCCGAGCTGGGGTTCGCCCGCGCCTTCCGGCGGGAAGCCGGCATGTCGCCGTCCCAGTGGCGCGCCTCGGCCCGGTCGGTCCGGGCCCGCTGAACCCGGCCTACGACCGGCTCGGCTCCTGCGGCGCGGACCCGAACGCCAGCCCACCCACCGTCGCCACCACGGCCGCCGCCGCCAGCGTGACGCGGACCCCGACGCCGTCGACGAGCAGCCCGCCGACGACGGCGCCGACGGTGATGCCGAGCTGGAAGCCCGCGACGAGCAGCCCGCCGCCCGCCTCCATCCGGTCCGGCACCACCCGGGCCATCCACGTCGACACGACCGTCAGCCAGGCACCGAACGACAGCCCCCACACCGCGACACCCGCGACGACGACCGGCAGGACCGCCGGGAACGTCGCCACCGACGCGACCCCGGCGGCCAGCACCAGCGGGACGGCGTACCGCACCAGCCGCAGGTACCGGTCCACCAGCATCCCGACGACGAGGTTGCCCACCACCCCGCCGGCGCCGAACACCGCGAGCAGCACGGCCACCCCGCCCGCGTCGAGCCCCGGGACGGTCCCCAGCGCGGGCCGGACGTAGGTGAACGCGGCGAAGTGCCCCAGGACGGTCAGTACGTGACCGGCCAGCCCACGCGGCATCCCGGGGGCGCGCAGCGTGTCGACCAGCGGGCGCAGCCCGTCGGCGGCGTCCGGCGCGACCGGGGGCAGCACGGTGCGGATCGTGAGCGCGGTCAGCGCGGACAGGACCGCGACACCGACGAACACGGCCTGCCACCCCGCCAGCGCACCGAGGTAGACGGCCACCGGCACCCCGGCGACCGTCGCGAGGGTGGTGCCGGTGTTGACCAGCATCATCGACCGTCCGAGCCGGCCCGGCGTGCTCAGCCGGAACGCCACCGCCAGCGACATCGCCCAGAACCCGCCGATCGCCGCACCCAGCAGGAGCCGGGCGGCCAGCAGCACGACGAAGCTCGGCGCGATCGCGACCAGCAGGTTCGACACCGCGGCGGCCGCCGCGAGCACGGTCAGCAGGGCGCGGCGGTCGACCCGCGGGAGCAGGGCGCCGATCGTCGGGGCGACGAGGAGCCCGACGAACGCCGTCGCCGACACCGCCTGGCCCGCCTGCCCCTCGGTGATGCCGAGCGTGGTGGCCATCGGGGTGAGCAGACCGGGCGGGAGGAACTCCGCGAGGACCAGGACGAAGCTCGTGAGGGCCATGACACCGACGGCGCCCCAGGCGGTGCGGTCCGGACGGGTGGAGGTGGATGTGTCGGTCACGCTGTCAGCCTTCGCCGTGGTGCGGCCGGGTACCCGTCCGATCGTCCGGTGTGACAGACCGGTCGTCCGGATCGGGGCCCGTTGGTCAGAGCACGGGTTGCACCGGCAGCTCCCCGTGCGCCGCGAACGAGGTGGCGACGACGTGGCCCGCCGCGCCGAGGTCGAGGAGCCGGGGCGGCGGGCCGCCGTCGGTGACGTGCCGTCGCCTCGGGTGACGGCCGGGCACCACGTCCGCGGTGACCCCGGCCTCGGTGAGCAGCCGGGCGATGCCGTCGATGAGGCCGCGCGGCCCCCGCGCGAGCAGGCCCCGACCACCCGCCAGGTGCGCGGGGAGGTCGTCGAGCCGGTGGAAGCACTCCGACGGCGGGTACCAGCCGCCGGTCTCGGACTCGACCAGGACGCGGAGCCGGTACGCCAGCAGCTCCGGCTCCGGCGGCGCACCGCGGACGTACACCGAGTCCGAGATCTCGGTGTGCAGGCGGAGCACCGGGTGCTCGTCGTGGAGCTCGACGTGCGTGACGTCCGGCCCCGGGGTGCCGGCGAGCTCCCAGCCGAGGACGCCGTCGGCGTCGATCCGGACGTGCGTCCACGCCAGCTCCTCGACGTCCTCCTGCCATGGCTGGTCGAGGACGAGGTCGACGGACAGCCGCTCGCCCCCGATCCGCACGGCACCGACCCGTGCCTCGACCTGGTACTCCTCGACGACCGTCCCGAGCAGCTCCAGGTCGAGCGGCTGCTCCGCCACGCTCACCCGCCCCGCCGCATCTGCTCCAGCATCGCGTTGTACGCCTTCAGCTCCGCGTCGTCGTCCCGCTCGGCCTGCCGGTCCTTGCGGGCGGCCTCCCGGGAGTCGTCGCGCGACCACTGCACCACGAGTGTGACCATCACCAGCAGCATCGGGATCTCACCGGTCGCCCAGGCGATCCCGCCGCCGGTGCGCTGGTCGTCGAGCAGGTCCACCCAGGGCAGCCCGACCTGGCGGTAGAAGTTCTCCCCGAGCACCGTGGAGGAGCTCATCACCGCCACGCCGAAGAACGCGTGGAACGGCATCGTCGCGAGCATGACGGCCAGCCGCCCCAGGTGCGGCAGCCGGTGCGGGGCGGCGTCGACGCCGATCAGCGGCCAGAAGAACAGGTAGCCGACCAGCACGAAGTGCAGGTTCATCAGCTGGTGGGTCCAGTGGAACCGCAGCGCCCCGTCGAACAGCGGGGTGAAGTACAGGACGTAGAACGAGCCGACGAACAGCACCGCCGCGAACGCCGGGTGCGTCACGACCTTCGCGACGCGCGAGTGCACCGCCGCGAGCAGCCACTCCCGCGGGCCGGGCGGGTTGCCGCGGCCCGCCGGGCGCAGCACCCGCAGCGCGAGCGTGACCGCGCCGCCGAGGCTCAGCAGGATCGGCGCGAGCATGTTCAGCGTCATGTGGCTGATCATGTGGACGCTGAACATGGACGGGGAGTAGAAGCCCAGCCCCGACGACGTCGCCAGCAGCAGCGTCGCGCAGCCCAGCAGCCAGGCGACGGTGCGCCCGACCGGCCACGTCACCCCGCGGGCCGCCAGCCGTCGCACGGCGGCCAGGTACAGCCAGGCGAGCACCAGCGCGCCGGTGCCGAACAGCAGGTTCCAGCGCCAGTCGACGAGCACCGCGAGCGCCGAGAACGGCCGGGTGATGTCCCAGCCGATCAGGGTCTGCAGAGCCGAGTCGTCGGCGACGACGAACCGCGGCGGAACCAGCCGGATGCTCGCGATACCCAGCGTCGCCACCGTCGCCCCCAGCACCGCGACGACCGGCAGCAACCGGCCCGGCACCGGTCCGGCCGGGTCGGCGACGAGCCCGCGGACGAACAGCGCGGTCAGCGGGACCAGGGCCGCGAGCAGCACCGCGACGACGACGGCGACCCGCACGTAGGGCGACCCGCCGAGCGGCCCGGCGTCGGTCACCACCAGCTGGAAGACGACCTCACCGACCAGGTACACGACCCCGCCGACCGCGAGCAGGCCGCGGACCCGGCCCGCGGTCCGTCCCTCGACGACGCCGCCGTGGGCGCGGAACGCGACCAGTGCGGCGACCAGTCCCAGCCAGGCGGTGCCGGCGACGGCGCGCAGCACGTTCGCGTCGCCGCTCCAGTCGTGCCCGGCCCCGGTCGCGGCGGGGTGCACCGCGGCGGGCACCGCCATCGCGCATGCGGCGAGCAGCCCGAGCGCGGCGGCGGCCTTCCAGCTCAGCGAGAACGCCGACCCGAGGGCGACCAGCAGCAGCAGGGCACCGGCGAGCGCCCAGCCCAGCGGCTCCTCGATCGTCGCGGCGGCGCCGAGCCACCCGAACGGGCCCACCGACGCCAGGACGCCGGGGGAGTTGCCGGTCATGTCGGCCACCGACAGCCAGCCCGCGGCGATCGCCGACACCCCGGCGACGGTGGCGGCCAGGGTGCCCCGGCGCAGCGCGCGGTAGCCGTGGACGTCGACCGTCCCGGACGTCTGCGGGGCCGCGACCAGCCCGCCGACCAGCAGCGACCCGGCGGCGAGCGCGGTGGCGGCCACGGCCAGGACCTTCGCGACGACCGTCGCCGCCTTCAGACCCGGCTCGGGCACCGGCAGCCCGCTCTGCCGCCAGAAGCCGTCGTCGCCGATCGAGACGGCGACCGCGGCACCGGCGAACAGCAGCACCAGGGCGACCGTGAGCGCGGTCAGGAGGGCCCGGCGGTCCTGCCGCGCCGGCACCGCCGGTGCGGGCTGCACACCGCCGGCCGCGTCGGTCGTCGCCTGCTCCGTGCTCGCGCTCACCGAGAACTCCTCCGCAGGTGGTCACCGGGCACCGACCGCGCCCGTGTCACCTCCGATGGTCCCCGTCCGGCCCGGCGCGCGCCGCACCGGGTCGGACGGGACACGTCAGTTCCCGGTGATCCCGGACCACCAGCGCTGGATCGCCTCCCAGAAGCCCTGCGCGTCCTGCCCGATCTGGCCCGGGTCGGGCAGGTTCGAGGGCAGCGACGGCAACGACGGCAGCTCGGTCGGCAGCGACGGCAGGTTCGACGGGAGCGACGGCAGGTTCGCCGGCAGACCCGGGATGTTGCTGGGGATCTGGATGCCGCCGCCGTTCTCGCTGGTCGGGGCCTCGGTCGTCTCGGTCGTCGTCTCGGTGGTGGGCGGTGCGCTCGTCTCGGTGGTCGGCGGCGCCTGGGTGCCGGAGTCGTCGTTGCCGAACAGCAGGAACCCGAGCAGCAGCACCAGCAGCGCGACGACGAGTGCGCCGATCGCGATCCACTTCCCGATCCCCGACGAGCCGAGGTCTCGCGGCTCGGGTTCCGGCTCCGGTGCGACGACCGGTGTCGCGACGGCAGTCGGCTCGGCCAGGATCTCGGCGACGCGACGGGCGTCCGGGCGCCGCGCCGGGTCGGTGGCGGTGGACTGCGCGATCGCCGTCCGCAGCGGCTCGGGCACGTCCGCGGGCACGACCGGGGCGCGGTTCACGCGCTCGGCGGCGCCCTGGAGTCCCTGTCCCTGGTACTCCTGCCGCCCGGTCCAGGCCTCCAGCAGCACGAGGCCGAGCGCGTACACGTCGGTCGGCGGTCCGACCGGGCGGCCCTGGACCTGCTCCGGCGACAGGTACGCCGGTGTCCCGATGATCTCGCCGGCCGCGGTGTGGCCGTCGGCCCCGAGCAGGGCGGCGATGCCGAAGTCGGCGAGCCGGGCCCGGCCGTCGGAGTCGATCAGGATGTTCGACGGCTTGACGTCGCGGTGCGTGACGCCCTGGGAGTGGACGTAGGCCAGGGTCTGGGCGACCTCGGCGCCGATCCGCCGGATGTCCTCGGGCGGCAGGTCCTCGGACGCGATGACGTCCTTGAGCGTCGGCCCGTCGACGAGCTCCATCACCAGGTAGGCGCGGTCGGCCTCGACGGCGAAGTCGTGCACGGCGACCAGCCCCGGGTGGCGCAGGTTCGCCATGACCTGCGCCTCCTGTTCGAAACGCTGGTCGGCACTCGGGTCGTCGGCCGCACCGAAGATCTTCACCGCGACCGGCCGGTTGAGCCGGGTGTCGGTGGCCCGGTGGACGTCGGACATCCCGCCCTGGCCGATCAGCCCCTCCAGCCGGTACCGGCCGCCGAGCAGCTCGGGCTCGGTGATGGGGGCGGGCATCATCCGGGTCACGTCCGGGCGCGACGGCCGCGGGGCGCTGTAGGCCGCGGTCGGCGGGGCACCGAGGTGGTGGGTCGGGGCCTCGCCGGGCCCGAGGCGTCGGGTGCCGTCCGCGGGGCCACCGGGACCGCCGGAGCCCGGACGGCCGGGGCCGGGGGGCGGGCCGACCCGGCGGGTGGCGTCCGGGGCGTTGCTGCGGGTGGCCGGGTCCTCGTCGGCGCGCCGCGGTGCGGGCCGGGACCCGCCGACGCGACGGGTGGGGTCGGGCGCGGGACCGCTCGGCGGCCGCTGCCGGCGGTTCCCCGTCCGCCACGGGTCGGACGCGTCCCTGCGGGTGCGCTCCGGATCGTCGCCGCGGGTCACGGGCCCTCCCGGTCTGCTGGTGCGGCCGGACCGCGGGCGCGCGCACCGGCCGTCCGCCGTCGCGGCGGACCTCCTGGCGGGACCGTACCGTCCGGAACCGGTCACCCGGGTGGACGGCGCGCCATCACCACCCGGTGATCCTGCGCCGCGGGGCGGTCAGCGCGCCGCGACCGGTGTGCGCAGGTCGGCGGCGGGGAACGGGGGCCGGTCGTCGAGGCGGACCGACAGCTTCCCGGCGGCTCGCCAGACGCGGGCGGTGAGGTCGCGGTCGGCGTCGGTGACGAGGTTGCCCATCACCCGCAGCGCCACCGTCATCAGTGCCCGCGACCGCATCCCGACCGGCCCGGCCAGCGGCAGCAGCCGGGGGATCGTGATCAGCCCGGCGAGCCTGCGGGCGATGGAGAACGCCAGGCCGTAGTGCGAGCGCAGGGTCGCGGGCCAGGCGCGGTCCAGGTCCGCGCCCGAGGCGAGCAGCTCTGCGACCAGGCGTCCGGTCTCCAGGCCGTAGTCGATGCCCTCGCCGTTGAGCGGGTTCACGCAGCCCGCCGCGTCGCCGACCAGTGCCCAGTTCGGCCCGGCGACGCCGGACACCGCCCCGCCCATCGGCAGCAGCGCGGAGCGGACCAGCTCGACCTTCGGTCCGAGCTCCCACTCGGCGCGGCGCGCGTTCGCGTAGTGGTCGATCAGGCCGCGCAGCTTGATGTTGGCCGGGCGCCGGTCGGTGGCGAGCGTGCCGACACCGATGTTGACCCGGCCGTCGTTCAGCGGGAACAGCCAGCCGTACCCGGCCAGGACCTCGTCGGCCGCGCCACGCAGCTCCAGGTGCGAGCTGATCCACGGGTCGTCGTGCCGGCCGGAGGTGACGTAGCCGCGGGCGGCGACGCCGTAGGCGGTGTCCTGGTGCCACTCGCGGCCCAGCACCCGCCCGAGCGTGGAGCGCGCGCCGTCGGCGACGACGAGCCTGCGGCACCGGACGGAGCGGCCGTCCTCGAACACCACGGAGTCGACCCGGCCCCCGGAGAACGTCACGTCGACGGCCTTGGCGTCCTCCATCGGGGTCGCGCCGGCCTCCAGCGCGACCCGGCGGATGCCCGCGTCGAGCTCGGTGCGCGGGATCGCCGAGCCGTGCGCCGGCAGCGATCCGCCCGGCCACGGCAGCTCCAGGACCTGCCCGAACCCGTGCGCGCGCAGCCCCCGGTTGGTGCCGTGGGAGTCCACCCAGGCACCGAGGCCCAGGTGCCCCAGCTCGGCGATCGCGCGCGGGGTCAGCCCGTCACCGCAGGCCTTGTCCCGGGGGAAGGTCGCGGAGTCGGCGAGGACGACGTCGAGGCCGTGCCGCGCCGCCCATGCCGCCGTCGCCGACCCGGCCGGCCCCGCCCCGACGACGAGCACGTCGGTGGGGTCCGGGGTGGTGGCGGGCGGGACGGGACCGGTGCTCATGACCACAGTGTCGCAACCCGGCCGGGCGACCGCCGCCGAGCGTGCCCCCGGTCACGACCGGGTCAGGTGCCAGAGGATCACGTCGTGGGCGTGGCGGGCCTTGTCGTCGCCGCGGAAGGCGACCTCGTGCACGGCCGTCCCGACGGTGACCGCGATCTGGCTCGAGCTCGCGAACCGGCCCAGCAGGTTCCGGTCGGCGACGAAGGAGACCGAGGAGATCCGGCCGTAGGGGATCGAGGTGATCGCCGTGCGCTTGCCGACGAAGGAGTTGTCCTGCAGGACCACCCGCAGGTCGGTCAGACCGAGGAATCCGGTGCCGGCGCCGCTCGCGTCGTAGACGGCGATGATCCGCTCGCCCTCCAGCAGGCCGGTGGCGACCTTGTCGAGCTGGTCGCGCTTGTCGAAGACGGGTTCGCTCATGCCCTCGATACTGCCCGGCGGGCGAGCAGTGTCCGCACCGTCCAGACCAGCGCGGAGACGGCGAACAGCACGACGGTCAGCCACACCCACCGCATCCGGTACGGCTCCTGGTCGAGCCCGGTCGCGTTCAGGGTGCTCAGCGCGCCCTGCCCGATGATCCCGGGCAGGAACATCAGCAGCGCGAGCCCCGAGCCGAGCACCGGGATCCGGACGTGGTTGACCAGCGGTACCCGGGTGCGGGGCAGCGTGAGCAGCAGCAGCCGGTCCCCGGCGGCGTAGAGCGGGAACAGCACGAGGTCGTGCAGCAGGACCGCGCCGGCGAACCACCAGGCCATCCGGACCAGGTCCGGGGACCCGGAGACGATCGCGTACGCCGCCCATCCGGCGAGCGCGAAGCAGCCGAGGGCGGCGAGCAGGCGGCTACCGGAGAGCAGCACGGGAGAATCCGATCGTCGCGACCCACTTGGTGTTGTGCACCCCGGGCAGCGCCGGGACGATCAGCCGCGCCGGGTACCCGTGGTCGGGCGACAGGTCGGCGCCGTTGACCCGCAGGGCGAGCAGGGAGTCCGGCGACAGCGTCTGGGCGCGGTTGAGCAGTGACCGGGAGAACGGGCTCCCCACCTCGACCGACCGCACCTCCGCGGTCGCCGGGTCGGTCACCCCTGCCGCGCGGGCCAGGTCGGTCAGCCGTACGCCCGTCCACACCTGGGAGGTCGACCAGCCCTCGACGCAGGCGAGCGGCAGTTCCGCGGTGTGCTGGGGCAGTGCGGCCAGCGCCGCGCGGTCGAGCACCACCGGTGTCGCGCCGCCGGTCAGGGTCAGCGTCCAGGCGCTGCCGACCGCGGCCGGGGCGATCCCGGAGGCGACGAACGTGCGGTTGACCGGGAAGTCGTTCGGCCCGCCCCGCTCGGTGCTGCCGGGCGCCGTCGTCCGGCCCCGGGGCAGCAGCAGCGCGGTCGACCGGAGCTGGTCGGTGAACTGTCCGACGGTCAGCGCCGCGACGAACAGCATCCCGCCGCCGACCAGGGCGATCGCGCCGCGCCGCGACATCGTCGGCGGGTCCGGGTCCGGCGCGACGAGCGGGTGCGCCGCCGGCTCGGGACGGGTGTCGGCGAGCGGCGTCGCGAGCTCGGCGCGCAGCGACCGGCTCCGCAGCGAGCGGACCATCGTCGGGAGCTTCGTGACCACGTGCAGCGCGAACGAGGCCAGGAACACCCAGGCCGCGGCGTAGTGGCCGTCGTAGAAGGAGAAGGAGAAGCCGAAGACGTAGTCGTACTGGACGTTCAGCAGGCCGGTGACGATGAGGAACAGGATCGAACCGACCAGGAGCACCAGTGACAGCCGTTCCAGCAGCTTCACCGGGTTCCGCTCGGGCGCGGTGAACAGCTTCGGGATGACCGACCACAGCTTCGCCAGGACCAGCGGCACCAGCACGATGCCGAGTCCGACGTGCAGTCCCTCGGTCAGCCGGAACAGCCAGGCCGGCGACACCGGCCAGTCCACCCAGGGCAGCTGCAGCCCGCCGACGGCGTCGGCGGCCGGGATCGCCTGCTCCCGGCCGTAGGCGAGCCGGTCGAGGAGCCCGGTGAACGCGACGACCGGCAGCCCCACCAGCAGCGGGAGGGCGAACATCGAGGTCAGCCAGGGTCCCCGGATCGGGCTGCGCCATCGCATCATGCGTCTCACGATCGGGTCAGCTCCAGGAACACTCTGGTGCCGAGGTGCACGTCGGTCACGCGCAGACCGGCGCGGCCGGCGGTCACTGCGAGGGGGACCGCGCCCTGCACCGCCCACGGTATCGGTTCGCCCGCCCCGCCGCCGCACAGGACACGGGCGGTGCCGCGCCAGGCGTGCTCGGGACGCGGGTCGGCTTCCACCAGCACCGTCCCACCACGGGTGAGCAGCCGCGCGGCGCGGGTGAGCAGGGCGGCCGGGTCGCCGCCGATGCCGATGTTGCCGTCGGCGAGCAGCACATGGGACCAGCTGCTCTCACCGGGCAGCGGGCCGAACAGGTCGGCCTGGACCATCGGGACGCCCCGGCGGTGGCAGAGCACCCGGGAGACCGCGGAGCCGTCGACGCCGAGGGCGGCGATCCCACGCGCGGCGAGCGCGACGAGCAGCCGGCCGGGTCCGCAGCCGAGGTCGACGGTGGGGCCGGTGCAGTGGCGGACCAGCCAGTCGTCGCAGCCACCGGCCGCGTCGGCCCAGCGGTCGACGTCCAGGGCGATCTCGGTGCCGTCGTCGCAGAGCAGGCGCGTGGGTGCGCCGGACAGCGGCATGTCGAAGCCTTCGGCGGTCACGGTCACGCCGACACCTCCGGACATCGCAGGGTCAGTTCGGCGACGGCGCGGGCGAAGCGGCTGCCCGGGACCTGCGCGGCGACGGCGACGGCCTCCGCGGCCGTGTCGACATCGGTCAGCGGCTCGGCGAGGACCACCCGCAGCCCGGCGGCCCGCAGCGCGTCCAGCGTCCGGTCGCCGGTCTCGGCGGTCGACATCGGCACGCCGTGCAGCGCGGCGGCGGCGAGCGGGTCGCGCAGTCCCAGCACTCACCACCCGCCGTCGTTCGCGGGGCCCAGGACGGCGTCCACGCCCGGTTCGGTGAGCCGGTCCGCACAGCGGGACAGCAGCGCGGTCGACGCCTGCGGGGTGTCCATCCCGACCTGCAGGGTCGGGCGGCCGGGGTGGCGCGCGAGGGCGTCTGCGTGCGCGGCGGCGATCCGCGCGGCCAGCCCGTCCCCCCGCTGCGCGACGACGCCGAGCCCGTCCAGCGCGGCCGCCAGCTCGGCGGCACCGGTGGCGGCGGTCCGGTTCCCGGTCAACGCGACGACGGTGTCGCCGGGCACCCCGGCGGCGGCGTCGAGGGTGTCGAGCAACGCCGCCGAGGCGATCGCCGCGGCGAGCTCCGGCGTCGCGGGCGGGCACAGCCGGGTCTTGACCCGGCCCGGCTCGGGGGCCTTCGCGAGGACGACGGTGGTCACGGAGCCGGTCATCGCAGCAGCCGGATCATGTCGCGCCCGGCCCGGACGGTGCCCGTGACGGAGCCGGAGACCTTGGACCGCCCGCCGGCGCGGCGGGAGTAGGCGACCGGGATCTCGTCGAACCGCCAGCCCGCGCGCCCCGCCCGCAGCAGCAGCTCCAGCGGGTAGCCGAACGCCCGGTCCTCGATCTGCAGGTCCAGCAGTGCCTGCCGGCGCGCGACCCGGATCGGGGCGATGTCGTGCACCGGGACCCCGCGGGCGCGCAGCATCCCGGCGATCACCGCGTTCGCCGCGCGGGCGTGCCAGGGCCACACACCGACCGTGTCCGGCACCCGCCGTCCGACGGCGATGTCGGCACGGCCGGACGCGACGGTCTCGGCCATGCCGGGCAGCACGTCGGCGTCGAGGGAGCCGTCGCCGTCGAGGAAGGCCACGAGCTCACCGGTGGCCGCCTCCAGCCCGGCGTGGACGGCGGCGCCGTAGCCGCGTCGCGGTTCGACGACCACGCGCGCTCCGTGCCCGCGCGCGACCGCGGCGGTGTCGTCGGTCGACCCGTTGTCGACGACGATCACCGGCCAGTCGTCGGGCATCCGCTTCAGGACATACGGCAGCGCCTCCGCCTCGTCGAGGCACGGCAGCACGATCTCCGGGTGCACGTCGCGATCCTCACCTCTCTGCCGGACCACCGCCCGCCGAATGCGGGACGGTCCGCAGGAGGTTCGGACGACGTCCCTCAGCGGTTCGGAGCGATCGGTGAACGGAGCGGGTCGGTCGCGAAGGCGGTCACCCCGTCGGTGAAGCTGGTCCGGGCGCGGAAGCCCAGCCGGGAGGCGGCGTAGGCCGGGTCGGCGACGACGTGGCGCACGTCGCCGGGCCGGGCGCCGCCGACGATCTCGGGCTCGGGGCCGTCCATCGCGCGGGCCAGCTCGGCGGCGAGGTCACCGATGGTGTGCGGCTCGCCGGAGCAGACGTTCGCGGCGCCGAAACCGGTCGGCTCCGGATCGGCGACGAGTGCGGCCGCGTTGGCCGCGGCGACGTCGGTGACGTGGACGAAGTCCCGGCGCTGCCGGCCGTCCTCCATCACCCGCGGCGCCTCACCCCGCTCCAGCGAGGACCGGAAGATCGACGCGACGCCCGCGTAGGGGGTGTCGCGGGGCATCCGAGGTCCGTACACGTTGTGGTAGCGCAGCGACCACACGGTGCCGCCGGTCTGGCGGGCCCAGGCGCTCGCGAGGTGCTCCTGGGCGAGCTTGGTCGCGGCGTAGGTGCTGCGCGGGTCGACCGGCGCGGACTCCGGGACGAGGCCGGACTCGAGGTCCTTGCCGCACTCCGGGCAGCGGGGCTCGTAGCGGCCGGCCTCGATGTCGTCGAGCGCGCGCGGCCCGGGCCGGACGACGCCGTGGTCGGCACAGTCGTAGCGGCCCTCGCCGTAGACGACCATCGACCCGGCCAGCACGAGCCGGCCCACCTTCGCGGCGTGCATCTGCGCCAGCAGCACCGCGGTGCCGAAGTCGTTGTGGGAGGCGTAGTCGGGGGCGTCGGCGGGGGAGACGCCGTGCCCGACCATCGCGGCCTGGTGGCAGACGGCGTCCATCCCCGGCAGGAGCCGGGACAGGGTCTCGCCGTCGCGGACGTCGCCGCGGACCAGCTCGTGGTCCAGCTCCGGGGCCTCGCCGCCGTGGGCCTGCGGCAGCAGCGCGTCGAGCAGGACGACCTCGTGGCCGTCGGCGACGAAGCGGTCGGCGACGTGGGACCCGATGAATCCGGCACCGCCGGTGACGAGAACACGCATGTCCGCAGACGCTAGGTGTGATGTCCAGGGAGGTTGTCCCGTCCGGGGGCGGTGAGTCTGGCTGACAGACGAAGGCCTCCGGTTGTGAAGTGGAGCTGTCGAGGAACCGCTTCACCCACCGGAGGCCTTCGTGTCCCACGCTAACGCCGCTCTGACCCCGCGCGCCCGGCTGCGGCTCGCTCAACTCGTCGTCGAGCACGGCTGGACCCACACCGCGGCCGCGACAATGTTCATGGTCTCCGCGCGGACCGCCAAGAAGTGGTCCGACCGCTACCGGGCCGAGGGGCCGGCGGGGATGGCCGACCGCAGCTCACGGCCGAGGTCCTCACCGACGAAGACCCGTGTCGGTCTGGTGCGGCGAATCGTACGGCTGCGCTGGCGGCACCGGCTGGGCCCGGTCCAGATCGCCGGGCGCCTGGGCATGGCCGCCTCGACCGTGCACGCGGT